>JALZDD010000832.1 GCA_030862715.1 Actinomycetota bacterium
GGCGAAGGACGGGCCCGAGGCGCTCTCCGAGTTCACCTCGCGACTGAGCGAGGCGCTGGAGGCCGACGACGTCGAGATGCTCCGTCAGCTGGCCGCCGAGGCGGTGGCGCGCTTCGGTGCGATGCCCGGCCGCGGCCCCGGGCTGAGCTCGTGGTCGTCCTACACCGCGCTGCGCCGGCTCTCGACCGACGAGCTCACCTCGCGGCTCATCGAGGGGCTCCAGCAGGGCGGTTGGACCGACGAGGAGGCTGCCCGGGTCGGCACCCGTCGGGTGGACCGTTTCTCGGGCCTGGTGGAGGCCGACGCCCGCCGCCGGATCGCGGAGGAGAAGGGCCCCGAGCAGATCGCCAAGATCGCCGTACGCCCCACCATCGAGAAGCTCGACTTCCTGCACGCACGGCGGGCCGACCTGGAGGCGCTGCGGCGCGAGATCTATCCGCTGGCGCGCCGGCTGGCGACCCGGCTCACCCAGGAGCATCACGCGCGCCGGCGAGGAGCGGTGGACCTGCGGCGTACGCTCCGGTCCTCGATGTCCACCGGGGGTGTTCCCGTCGACCTGCGCTTCAGGCCGAAGCGGCCGCACCGCACCGAGCTGGTGATCCTGTGCGACGTGTCGGGTTCGGTGTCCAACTTCGCGACGTTCACGCTGATGCTCGTCTTCGCGCTGCGCGAGCAGTTCGGCAAGGTGCGCGCATTCACCTTCGTCGACGAGATCCACGAGGTCACGTCCTACTTCAAGCCCGGCGCCGACCTGGTCGACACGATGACCGAGCTGACGAAGGCGACCGATCATTCGGCCCGGATGGGGCGCACCAACTACGGCCGCGCCTTCTCCCTCTTCCAGGAACGGCACACCGACGCGCTCGGCCCCAAGTCGTCGCTGCTGATCCTCGGCGACGCGAGGTCCAACTACTCCGACCTCGCCGTCGACTCGCTGCGTGCGATGGCCGACGCGAGCAGGCACGCCCACTGGCTCAACCCCGAGGTCCGTACGCAGTGGGACACCGGCGACTCCGAGGCGACGCGCTACGGCTCGATCATCGAGATGCGGGAGTGCCGCAACCTCACCCAGCTCTCCGAGTTCGTCCACGACCTGGCCTGAGGCCGGGCTGGCCTACTGCAGCTTCAGGTCCAGCCCGTAGACGATCCGGTCGGCGACCCCGACCGAGTCGGTGACGCACACGACCCGGTCGTCGGCGAGGAACCGGCGCCGGTCGGAGAGGACCGGGGTGCCGTCAGGGATCTGCAGGTCGTAGGTCTCCTGCGGCGTCGGCATCCGCGACTCGATGTCCATCGCGACCGTGGTGACCTTCACGCCGACCGTGGCCAGCAGGTCCTTGATCGGCGGCTGCGGCCAGTCGTCGGACGGGGTGGCCAGCGGGGTGTCGATGACCAGCGGATAGGGGATGTAGGCCGTGGTGCGGTATTCGGCCGTGTCACCGCTGATGAAGAACGTGTAGGTGGTGCTGAGCAGCTCGCTGCGCGGGTCGAGGTCGAAGGCCTCCCCGAGCTTCTCGCCGGCCGCGATGACCTCGTAGGAGTGCTCGACCGAGATGCCGTCGTCCGGGCCGCGCGGCGGCTGGTGGTAGGCCGCGTCCGGCTTCGCCGGGTGGCTCGGGTCCGTGATCAGCATGCTCATCAGGTCGTAGCGGGTCTTGGTGGCGTCGCGTACGAACACACCGCGGCCCTGCTCGCTGGTGATCAGGCCTTCATTGCGCAGCACCGCCAGACCCCGCCGGATCGTGGCGCGGTCGTAGGGGAAGGTGTCCATCAGCTCGGGCTCGGTCGGTAGACGCTCGCCGGGCTGATAGGTGCCGTCGTCGATCTGGGCCCGCAGATAGTCGGCCACGTGGAGGTATTTCGGCAGGCCGCGCGGACGGGGATTGCTCATGGGAGAACACGTTACTGAGGCGTACAGATCCCGAATAGCCGCATAGCCCCACCCTTTCCGCCTTGACCCGTTGCAATGAGTGGACTTATGGTCGAACGTGTCTCGGGACGTTGGGCGTTCGGCCCGGCTGTGACCCCGGCGTCTCGAGGCACCCAACGACGAGAGCCATCGACATTCCTTGGGGGGAATTCGTGTTCGTAGACGACAGACTCAGCATGGGGTCCAGTGAGAGGCCGCCGGTCCTGGCCAAAGACCCGCTGGTCTACCGGACCGACCGGGGTAGCTTCTGGCACCTTCGCTCGGCCAAGAGGAGCAACGGGTACGTGCAGACCGTGTGCGGCCGCCGGCTGGGGACCTGGCACGTGCTGCCACCGCGCCGGCTCAGCAAGGTCGCACCCGACCAGGTCTGCGTCGGATGCCTGCGCAAGACGCCGATCGGTGAGGTGAAGCGCCCGAGCGGGTCAGGCAACCTCGAGCAGGCTGAGGTCCGTGAGCCACTCGACCGGCGCGACGTCATCGGTGTAGACCGTCCCGCCCCGGATGCCCGGCTCGAGCCGGGCGGCGGAGTCGGTGAGGGTGCCGGCCAGGTCGGCGGGCTGCGACCCCGCGGTGGCGATGAGGTTGGCGGCGGGATCCGCATCCGGGTCGACGGTCGCGATCAGGTGGGTGTTGGTCGGGCCGGAGTCCGACCGCCACACGGCCTCGCCGAACGAGGTCCGCAGGGTTGCGGTGAGGACCTTCTCCAGCGCTGTGGAGCCCTCCGGGTGGGCTGAGTTCACGACGAGCACCCCGCCCGGGTTCAGGTGGGACTTCGCGAGCGCGAAGAACTCCTTCGTGGTCAGGTAGAACGGGATGTAGGGCTGGTGGTAGGCGTCGACCATGATCGCGTCGTACTTCCGGGTCTGCTTCTGCAGCCACGGGCGGGCGTCGGCGGTGTGGAGGTGGAGGTTCGGCTGGTCCTCGAGGTCGAAGAGCTTCTGGCCGACCTCGGTGATGTCCTCGTCGATCTCGACGGCGTCCACCCGGGTCTCGGGGGCGAAGTGACCGAACTGGCGCGCGGTCGTCCCGGCGGCCGAGCCCAGGATCGCCACCGACTTCGGGGCCTCCGCGCCGGCGTACGACAGCGAGAGCATCTCGTCCCAGTAGGCGCCGGTGAGCCATTCACCCTCGTTGTAGACCGAGTGCACGGCGTGGCCCTCGTTGAGCTCGAGGTAGCGGCTGCCGTCGTCGTACTCGACCACGCGGGCGTACTGGTATTCCGTCTCCTTCTCCCAGATGACCTCGCCGCCGTTGCTGGTCAGCGTCTTGATCGACCCGGTCGGCAGCGCGATCAGGGCGAGGATCACCGCCGGCACGACCGCGGCCGGCAGCCGGCGCTTGACCAGGTGCGGGATCGCGCAGACCGCCATGAGGAGAGCGAAGATCAAGAACGTACGCCGCGTCCCGACGACCGGGATGAGCAGCAGCGAGGCGGCGAAGGTGCCGACCAGGGAGCCGACCGTCGAGATCGCGTAGAGGCGCCCGGCCGCGTGGCCGGCGTCCTCGACGGCTTCGACGGTCAGCCGGACGGCGTAGGGGCTGACGATGCCGAGCAGGAAGAGCGGGATCGCGAGCAGCACGCCGACCCCGACCAGCGAGCCGGCGAACGTCGCGATGCTGAGCTGGTCGACCGCCTTGACCGCGAGCGGGAGGAACGGGTCGGCGATGAACGGCACTGCGGCCAGGAGAGCCGCGGCGACGAGCACGATCTTGGCCAGGCCGGAGGGGTGCGGGTTCCGGTCAGCGATCCTGCCGCCGACGGAGTAGCCGATCGCGAGCGCGACCAGCACTGTCGCGATCGTGTTGGCCCACACGATCGTCGAGTCGCCGAACCATGGAGCGAGCAGCCGAGCGGCGGCCATCTCGGATCCCAAGGTGCCGGCACCGACGGTGAATACGAGAAGCTCGAGCGCACGTGCACGCAGTTTCATGGAGGTGAACCTATCCGGCTGCTCCAACGTCTGCACACGAGGCTGGTTCCGGGCCGCGTCTGGCCTTGATCCGGTCGAGCACCGCGGGCTGTCCGAGGAGTACGCCACCGAGCACCAGCGCCATCCCGAGCCCGCTGATCGGGGTGAGGTGTTCCCCCGCGAAAGCGAGGCCGATCAGGATCCCGGCGACCGGGTTGAGCAGGCCGATCAGCGACACCGCGGCGGCGGGCAGCCGCCGGGCGCCGCGGAACCAGACCGCGTAGGCGACGACCGTGCCGGCGATGCCGATGTAGGCATAGCCCCCGATCGCCGGCAGGTCGAGAGCGGGGGGTGGGCCCTCGACGAGGAGGGCCACGGGGGCGAGGATGAGGCCGCCCAGGACGAGCTGCCAGGCGGTGAAGGTGAGCAGTCCGACCGGCGGCTGCCAGACCTTGACGAGGACGAAGCCGGTGGAGAAGACGGCCACCGAGGCGAAGGCGGCCAGGACGCCGATCAGGTCGAGGCTCGCGCCGCCGCGGAGCACCAGCAGGGCCACGCCGATGGCGCCGACGACGCCGGCCGCGAGCGATCCAACTCGGGGTCGCTCTCCGGCGAAGGCCCAGGCCAGCAGCATCACCACGATCGGCGAGACCGCGGTCAGGGTGGCGGCGAGGCCGCCCGGCAGCCGGTAGGCGGCGACGAAGACGAGGGCGAAGAACGCTCCGAAGTTGAGCAGGCCGAGCGCCGCAGTGCGCCACCACCAGGAGCCGTGGAGCAGGCCCGGTCGGAGCGCCAGGAGCAGCAGGCCGAAGGGCAGCGCTCGGACCACGGCGCCGAACAGCGGGCGGTCCGGCGGTAGGAACGTGGCGGTGACGAAGTAGCCCGACCCCCATGCCACCGGGGCGATCGCGGTCAGCGCGAGGGTCGCGAATCTACTTTCCATGGAAAGTATAATACCTTCCGCGTGAGATATATTCCGTGTCATGGCAGACCACGTCTCGACCGTGATGGCTCAGTGGGAGCGGGAGCGCCCCGACCTCGACGTCACCCCGCAGGCCGTCATCGCCCGGCTGCACCGGCTCGCGCTGCGCCTCACCGACAAGCTGGTCAGCGTCTACGCCGAGCACGGACTGGGCGAGGGCGAGTTCGATGTGCTGGCGACGTTGCGACGGCAAGGTGCTCCGTACGCCCTGACTCCGAAGGAGCTCGGCGAGCAGACGATGGTCTCCTCGGGGGCGGTCACCAAGCGGGTCGACCGCTGTCTCGCCCAGGGCTGGGTCAGCCGGGACCGCCGTGACGAGGACGGCCGCGGGCGCCGGATCGCGCTGACCGAGCGTGGGCGCGAGCTGATCGACGCGGCCTTCACCGACCACATCGCCAACGAGCACCGCCTGCTCGCCGTCTTCACCGCGGCCGAGCGACGGTCGCTCGCCCGGCTGCTCGAGAAGTGGGCCGAGCAGACCGGGGCTTGAGGTTGACCCAGGGGGAAGCACCAATCTGCTTCCACCGGTGACCTTCACCGGGGAGGATGGTGAACATGGGCGGGCTGGAAGGGCTTGTGAACATCAGCGACTTCGCCCGGGCGACCGGGCTGACGCCGAAGGCACTGAGGTTGTACGACGACCTCGGTCTGCTGCTTCCTGCCGAGGTCGACGCGGTCTCCGGCTATCGCCGCTATGGGCCTGACCAGGTGGAACGCGCACGCCTGGTGGCCGCACTGCGGTTGGTCGGGATGCCGCTGGCCCGGATCCGGGAGGTCGTCGACATGCCCGCCGCGCTCGCGGCGGTCGAGGTCGAGACCTACTGGCGTCAGGTCGAGGCCGACACCGCAACGCGTCGCAAGATGGTCTCCGTCCTCGTCCACCGATTGAGGAGCGAGGCACGTCCGATGACTACGTCTACCGAAACTTTGCACGCCGAGTTCGGAGTCAGCCACGAGACCGGTCGCCGGTCCAGCCAGCAGGACGCCGTCCTGGTCACCCCCGAGCTCATCGCCGTCGCCGACGGCACGGGTGAGCGCGACGACCTTGCCGGGGCGGCCCTGACTGCGTACGCCGCCGGCGGACTGCGATCGGCCATCCAGGAGGTGTTCGCGGAGGTCCCGAAGTCAGGCACCACCCTGACCGCCGTCGACCTGCACGGCTCGACCGCGCGGATCACCCACATCGGCGACGCGAGGGTCTTCCTGGTGCGGGACGGAGACGTCCGCCAAGTCACCCACGACCACACGGTCGTCGCCGCCATGGTCGAGGCGGGCCAGCTGACCGCCGACGAGGCTCGCGCCCACGAGCACCGGGCGCTGCTCAACCGCGCGCTGGTGCCGGGGGTCGTCGCCGACGAGATGTCGCTCGACCTGCTGCCCGGCGACCGGCTGGTGCTGACCACCGACGGCGTCCACTCCTACGTGGACGACCTGGATGCATTGATCACCGCCGAGGCCGGCCCGCAGTCGGTCGCCGACGCGGTCGCCGCGGCTGTCGTCGCCGCCGGGGAGCCGGACAACCACACGATCGTGGTCGTCGATCTGTCCTGACTTCTCAGGGCCGCCGCCGCCACCAGCGCCGCTTCGGCGCAGTGGGCTCCTCGCCGAGCTCGGCGGCAGCGGCGGCGAAGGAGTCGCGCAGGGAGGGGTAGACGAGCTCGATCTCGGGGTGCTCGAGGAGCGTCTGGGCGATCCGGCGGGTGAGCCGCTTGCCGACGGTGGCGATGTGCCGTACGACGGCGTCGACCTCTTCGTCGGTGAGCTGCTGCGGGTGGAAGGGCTTCTGCGGCTTCTCGCGCAGCAGCTCCCGCATGGGCTCGAGGGAGTCGATGTCGTACCTCAACGCGAGCGCGTGCAGCTCGTCGTCGGCGATCTTGCGGAGCCGCTCGTGGTCGGCGGGAGGCATCAGGGTGTAGGTCGTCGGCCCGAGGGGGCAGGACTGGAGGTGGATGTCCAGGCGCTCCTGCAGCTGCGGCCCGAGCGGGAGGACGTTGAGGGCGCGCTTGATCTCGAGCGCGTGCAGCGAGTAGGAGAGGTTGACCCGCTTCAAGGACAGGTCGCCGAGCTCGGCGGTGTCGATCCCGGCGGTGTCGAGCAGGTCGGTGAGCAGGTTGTCACCGACGAAGAGCTCGGGAAGGTAGGGCCGGAGGACGAGCCGGGAGCGCACCGCCTCGGAGCCGAGCGCGTTGTAGAGGTGCTCGTGACCCAGCCATCCACCGTACGCATCAGGCGACGCCACGAACGGTTCGACATGACCGATCCGCTTGACCCGTTGGTTGTAGTCGGACTCCAGGAAGGCGAGGGGATCGCGGACGTACAGGACAAACCGGGCCTGTGACGGCAACAGCTCCGCGATCCCGGGCAGCTCGGGCAGGAACGCCTCGGAGGAGAGCAGCAGCGTGTGGCATCCGCTGGCCTCGAACTCATCGAGCGTCCTGGCGACCTCGCGTGGCGAGGCCACGAAGAGATGGCCCGAGCGCTCCATGAGCGACCCGGCGTTGCCGGCGCTGATGCCGTTCTGGTCGACGCTGTGCTGCGGGTAGAAGATGCCTGCCTTCGCGAGCGTCTCCGTATGGGTGCTGAAGAACGCCTGGACGGCGGAGGTGCCCGTCTTGGGGAGGCCGGCGTGGACGACGATGGAGTTCACAGGGACCGATCAGGTAGGCGTCAGAGTGCCCTCCGCGATCGACTGGCCGGTGACCGAACACAGGTGAGGTCGGGGATGGAGCCGAGGGCGACCTACACCGTATCGACTCCTGTCCCCGAGGCAAGCCCGCGGCTCAGCCGAGGTATCCCAGACTGCGGATTCGCCCGATCTCGTCGCGGAGCTCGTCGTGGACTGCGTTGTCCGCGGCCCGCCCGCCGGCCACGTAGTGACTCTCCTGCGCGCTGCGCGCGCTCACTCCCTCGCTCGGCTCGGACGGACGAGCAAGCTCGCCGTCCGGCCTCGCCCCGGTCGTCTCCGCCGCGGCGCCGTCGTAGACGACCGTGAACCGGTGTCCGACACCCGCGTTGATGAGCCCGCCGAGGAGCGCGACCGGGTCGGAGCGGTCCTCCAGCGACAGCACCCGCGTGGTCTCCGGAACCCGCGGCGCTGCCGCGCCAGGGGCGCCCACGGTGACCACCTGGTCCACGACGTACGCAGCCCCGGCTGCCGCCGCGAGCGCGGCCGCAGCGGTGCCCCCTGCGGCGGCACCGACGAGCATCACGTGGGAGCCGGCTTCGACCGTCTCCTCGATGGTCCGTGACGCGGTGGCGATGTAGTCGGAGAGGTCACCGGAGACGAGCCGCAGGCGCCGGCTGCCGACGTACGGGCCCGGTAGATAGGCGATGTAGCGGCCGGGCGCGGTCTTCTGGACCGCGACACCGGTCTCGGTGGCCTCGAGGGTGCGGATCAGCTCCTCGATGGTGGCCGGGGTGGCGGCGGTGACGTCGCCGGCCGGCGTTTCCTCCTCGATGGAGGCCAGGGCCCCGCCGACGTCTCGCAGCGCGTGTCCGGCGTCGGTCGCGAACGCGTCGATGCCGGCGGCACGCAGTGCGCCGGCGATGGCCGCCCCGGCGTCATCACCGCGCGGGAAGTCGGCGGTGAGCAGGGAGCGAAGCTCGAGCGACTCGAGCAGCCCGCCGCCGGTGGCGATGTGGTCCATCAGCTCGGGATGACCCTGGGCGAGCTCGCCGAGGTAGGCGGTGACGCCCTCGCGGTCGAGCGCGTCGGTCTCGATCAGGCCGGCGGACAGCAGCGACCCGCCGAGCTCGACCTCGGGCGCGAGGTAGTCGAGCGCGTTGGCCGCGATGGCGCCCAGTGTGCTGCGAGCAGCGGCCTGGAGCTCATCGATCCAGCGGTAGGTCTGCACCGTCGCCCGCACCGAGAGCGCGTCGGCCTCGAGCGCCTGGCCGAGCCCGAGGACGCCGCCCTTCTCGGAGGTCGCGGCCCTGATCTCCTCCTCGGCCGGCTCCCAGGTCTTCGCCGAGAGCTCTGCGGAGGAGGTGACGTCGTCGTCGGTCAGGATCTCAGCGCCGAGCTCGGCCCACTCGCGCAGCTGCGCGCCTGCGTCGCCGATGGAGCCGGCCAGGCCGAGGATCTGCTCGTACTTGTCCTCGGGCCCGGCGGGCGGCGGCACCGAATCGGGGGCGCCACCCGGGATCGGTCCCAGGCGGTTGATCGGATCGTTGGACGAAGAGCTCATCGGGCCACCTCCGTAGCGCAAGCGCCAGAATACGTACGCGGCCCGATGAAGGATCCAAAGTTCGCTCGCTGACGCTCGCTCATCGGGCCACCTCCGCAAGAACAGGGGCAAGGTCTGCGGCGAGCTCGGACGGCTCCACGCTGGTGATCAGCAGTGTCAGCTCTCCATCGAGCGACACCGTACGCATCGAACGCCAGCCGTCGT
>JALZDD010000145.1 GCA_030862715.1 Actinomycetota bacterium
CGTCGCCCTCGTGGCCGTCGCCGCCGTCTCCGTCGTGCTCGTGGCCCTGACGACGTCCTGGTGGGCGCTGCTCGGCCTCGGGTTCATCGCCGTCGCCGCTCAGGGCGTACGCACCATCCTCGACCGCGCCAACCTCGGCCCGCGCCTGATCCCCGTCCTCCAGCAGACGGGGCTGGCCACGCTGGTGTGGGGGCTGCTGGTCGGCGTACCTCTGCTGTTCGTCTGAGGCCCTCCCGCGAAGGCGCTACGCCGGCTCGGGGACGGGCTGGGTCCGCCGGGCGAGGTAGCGCTCGGCGGCGCGGGCGGAGGGGTGGACGCCGATCGCGGCGATGATGATGATTCCGGCGATGATGGCCCAGCCGAGGTGGCCGAGTTCCATGGCCAGGAACGTGTACGCCGCAGGGGCCCAGACGGTGCCGAGGGTGTAGCCGACCTGGGCGGCGCCCTGGTAGTCGCCGCGGTGCTCCGGGTCGGAGAGGTCGGCGATCAGGCCCCACTCGCCGGCGGACTGGAAGAGCTCAGCGCCGGTGACGGTCACATGGCCGATCCAGACCAGCGTGATCGTGATCAGGCCGACGGTGTCGTGGGTGACCGCGATGATCGCGCAGGAGGCCAGGAAGCAGAAGGCACCGCGGCGCTGGGCCTTGAGCGATGTCGCCACGTCGGTCACCCCGCGGGCGGTGATCACCTGCAGCCCGACGGCCATGACGGTGTTCGTGCCGAAGAGCCACGCCAGCAACACCCGCGGGGCGTCGGTCTCCTGGACCAGCCACAGCGGGATGACGACGTTGAGCAGGACCTGGTGGGTGCCGAGCACGCCGTCGAAGAAGGTCGTCGCGAGGAACGCGCGGTTGCGCAGGGCGCCGAGGCGGTCACGTACGTCCTTCTTCAGATCACCGGGCGAGGCGGCGGCGGCGAGGCGGGGGAGGCGCGAGATCCAGTAGGCGTTGACCAGCAGCACCACGGCGGTCATCACCGGGACGGCCTTGATCAGGGTGTTGGAGTCGGCGGCCAGGGCGAGACCGCTGGCCAGGGCACCGAGCGTGTAGCCGACGTTGCGGGCCGCGCGCATGTAGGCGAACCCGCGCACCCGGGTCGCCGCGGGGAAGACCGAGATCCGGTAGGCGTCGCGGCCTGACTTCTGCCAGGAGGAGGCGAGTGCGAGGAGCACCTCGACGGCGACGTACGCGGCGAAGTTGCCGACCAGCACCCAGGCACCGAACAGCAGCGCCTGGAGGACGGCACCGGCGATCCAGCTGAACCGGGTGCCCAGACGATCCGCGAGTCGGCCCAGGGGGACGGCGAACAAGAAGGTTGCGACGCCCGCGATCGTGAGACCGAGGCCGACCTGTGCGGCGGAGAGGCCGACGATCTGGGTGAAGAAGACCGCCGAGCCGGTGAGAAAGGTGCCTTCGGCGAAGGCCGACAGCACCGACTGGTACGACATCGCCCGGATGAGCGGGTCGTCTGAGAGGACCTTGTCCCTCAACCGGATGAAGTGAGGGGACAAGACGACTCCAAACTATCTTGACATCGAGACAAGCGCAGCCTTGTCATCGCTGTGCTCGACGTCAAACAGTTATCTGGGCTGATCGGTCCCCAAACCGGGCAGCGAGAAAAAAGGAGTCCATCGCGCCGACGCCCGTGCGTCGGCGTAGGTGGCGGTCGAGGTCAGCGCGTGGAGCCCTCGATGGTGCCGATCACGCCGCCGAAGACGTCGGTGGTGACGCCCCAGATGCCGCCGGCGATTGCGGAGATCGTGCTGGTCAGCCCTTGCGGATCGGTGAACAGCCAGAACCCGACGAACAGTGCGCCGATGACGATGAAGATCTTCTTCTTGTCCATGTGAGCTCGTCCTCCCGAGAAATCCGATTGAATGTGGAGTGAATTCGCGAATCCGGACGCAAGCGCGCGAAACTCGCGAGGTTGCCCCAGGATATAGATTCCCCGAAGTTAGCCTCCCCTCGCAAGAATTCGGCGAAGGAGACCACTGAGCGGGACAGTGTCGCACCTAGCGGTCCGGTGTGCGGCATGACGGTCGGTGAGGCGGGTCCACCAGGCGCCTGTACGCGCGCGGTGGACACGTGTCGTCAGGTGGAACGAGGTGCGCTACAGCGGTCTGGCGACTACGCTCGTCTCACATGGCGGTGGCGTTTGTCCAGAATGCCGATGCCCGGGAGTTAGCGTCAGCGCGCGGGAGGGGCGAGGCGCCTCCACCCACCGGTGCCGCATGGGGCTGCGCCGGGCGGGACAACCGAATACTTCCGGACGTATCCGGCAACCACACCTCACCTCGGGAAAGGGAGCAGAACAATGGCACCGCACCAGCTGATTCAAAGTACGACTCAAGCCGCCGAGTATGGCACCGGCGGCCTGGCCGAGTGGATCACCGACAACATCATCACGCTCGTCGTCCTGATCTTGGGCGTCACGGTCTTGTGGGCTGCCCGCAGCGGCAACATCTCCAAGGCTGTCACGATCGTGGGTGGCCTGATCATCGGTCTCGGCGTCCTCGGCCTGGCCGTGGGTAACAACGCCACGGACCTCGGGCAGTGGATGGCTGGTCTCTTCAAGGGGTGAACTCGGTCCCGTTAGCTAACCCAGGGAGGGATCTCGGGGATGAGGCTGCCTGACGACGACGAGCTGTACGAGGTCGACCAGACCTATCTCGGTCCCCCTCGTCGCTACATCGGGGAGATGCGTTATCGCACCATCTTCCTCTTTCTGGTGATCGCACCATTGACGCTTGTGCTGCTGCGCAAGCTCGGCATGCCGGTGACACTCCTCAGCATGGGGCTGTGGCTGATCGGCGCCTCCTACCTCTCGATGAAGGCCTCCGACTACATCAGCTCGGAGAGCTCGGCCGGCGCCTGGCTGATGACCTTCTGGCACGAGCTGACCACGCCGCGCTTGGAGACCACCGCCCAGTACGCAGGCGGCGCGGCTGTCGCCTTCCGGCACGCCACGAGCCCACGGGGTGGCTGGGCGAAGGCCATGCGACGACCCGGCCGGCGGTTCGCCCAGCAGCCGGGCGCAACCCCGTCGCCGAGGATGCTGCAGGCGACGGTCGTCACCTCGACGCCCAGCACCCCGAGCCAGCCGGTGCGAGGCAAGGCCGCCCCCGTGCGGCCCGTGATCGAGGCGAAGGTCGTCGAGGAGCCGCTCCCGGCCCATCTCTCGGTCCAGCCCGAGGCTCAGTCTGCGAGGCAGCAGCACGCCACTGGCGTACGTCCGGCGAAGGGCGGCTGGTCGAGCCGGCCGTCCTCCTCGCCGCGTGAGCCCCGCGATGTCCCTTGGAAGGGCGGCGCGCCGTGGCAGGCCCGGCAGGAGCCGGAGCAGCCCGCTCCGCCGCCGCCCCCGGTTCCGGCCGCCGAGACCCCCGCCTCCGCTGCACCGCCGCCTCCGCCGAAAGCCCAGCAGGCCCCGCCCACGGCGCCACCACCGCCGCCTCCTCCGCCACCGCCGGCGACGGCCCCAGCGGCTCCAGCGGCCCAGCAGGCCCAGCCGCCTGCCCCGCAGGCCGCACCGAAGGCCGCCCCTGAGCAGCCCGCGCCTGAGGCCGCGCCCAAGCCGGCTCGGCAGCCGCTCTCGCATGCGGTCAGGCCGGCGGTGGTGATCGCGCCGGAGCCGAGGTTCGACGACGTCGACGAATGGGACGACGCCGAAGGATGGGACGACTTCGACGATGCGCCCTCGGGACGTACGCGTCCCAGGGACAATCAGGACGAGCAGGCGATGCCTGACCAGCGTCCGCAGAGTGTGGACGACTACCGCAAGCGCCTCGACGGCGACGACGCACCCAACGACGGAGGAACCGCATGAGGCGGCCGCGAGCGGAGCGGGCCTACGGGCCTGGCTTCGAGAAGCCCAAGCCGGGACGCAAGAGCGTCTTCGGCCGGGGCGGCGACGACTCGAAGGGCGCCCGTGAGCCCAGAGGCGACAGCTGGGCGCTGGAGGAGGTGCGCGGTCACCTGACCTTCACCGGCGACCGCATCATCGCCTGGTACCTCGCCGAGCCGCAGACCTGGTCGTTCCGCGCCCACTCCGATCTCGAGGCCCTGATCACCGACCAGGCGAGCCAGCTGGCCGACCTGGTCGGCAACACGATCCACGGCCGGGTCACCACCCGCCCCTATCCCGTACGTCACTGGGCGCATGCCGCGTTCGCCAACGCTCCCGACCCGCAGCCCGGGTTCGAGGAGATGATGGCGCGCAACCAGGCTCACATGGCCGCCCACAGCCAGGCCGACAAGCTCGTCTACTACGGCGTCGACCTCGGCCGGCGTGATGCCACGGTGCGGACCCTGGCGAAGTTCTCGGCGAGCGCGGCCGAGCGCGAGATGGCCGCGATCAGCGAGCGCCTCGACACCGTCAACCGGGTGATGTCGCGTCCGGGCTTCTCCGCGCGGCCGGCGGTCGGTCACGACATGGAGTGGATGATCGCCCGTTCGCTCTCCCTGGGCGCCAAGATCCCCGTGCCCGAGCCGGGTGAGGCCCAGCAGAACTTCCTCGACACCGACGACATGGCGGAGTGGTTCGAGTCGGTCGCCTGGTCGGCCGAGCCGCTGGCGCCGACCGTGCAGGTCACCAGCAGCATCGGCGGGCGGCAGGAGACCAGCCACGTGTGCGTGCTGACGGTCTCCCGGATCGGCGACATCGAGGTCCCGGAGACCCACGCGCCGTGGATGGCGAAGACCGACGCGCTCGGCTTCCCGGTGGAGTGGTCCTTCCGGGTCGAGCCCCGCTCGCCAGAGGACGTCTCCCGTGAGATGGCGTCCCTGACCCGCCGCATCGACGGCCAGGTCAGCCACTGGTCCGAGGACCACGGCAAGCGGCCTCCCAAGCAGCTCTCCCGCCAGGCCGGCCGAGCCGCCGACGTCGAGGACGAGATGCGCTCGGAGTTCACGGGCCTGTCCACCCGGACCAGGGGCTGGTACCGGATCGCCGTCACCGGCCGCACCGAGGCCGAGGCGCTCGACAAGGCGCAGAAGGTCGTCGACCTCTACCGGCCGCAGATCAAGATCACCCGCCAGCTGGGGCAGTATCACCTGGCTCGAGAGTTCGTCCCGGGCGAGCCGCTCGCCTCGACCGCGCACGCCCGGAAGTTCCCGGTCCTCAAGGTCGCCGCCGGGCTTCCGGCGGTCACCGCGGAGGTCGGCGACAAGCGCGGCTTCTACCTCGGCGAGACCTCCGCGATGGCGTCGCGGGCCGTGCTGATGGACCCGTGGTACCTCACCGAGGTCATGGAGCAGGCCGGCCTGATCCCGCTCGTCGGCACGCCCGGTTCCGGAAAGTCGACCCTGATGGGCGTCGTCATCTACATGTCGATCCTGTCCGGCATCCACGGTGTCGCCATGGACCCGGCCGGACGGCTGCAGCGGCTGATGACGCTCCCCGAGATCGGCGGTGGCGTCTTCAACGGCCGGCAGGTCCCCGCCCGCGCCCGCAGCGTGGACGTCCTCGGCGGTCGGCCGGGAAGCCTGTCGCCGTACGCCGTCGTCCCCGACCCCAACCCGGAGCTGATCCGGGCCGAGGCGATGTCGGACCACGAGTTTGCCGAGCGGCTCCACCGGGAGCGGTCGGCCGCGGTGCAGCAGCGTCGTGACCTGACCGTCTCGGTGCTCCGCTCCTGCCTCCCGGTCGGACTGGCCAACAACGAGGAGGTGCTCAAGCGCATCCGCGCCCGCGTCATGGAGGCGCAGGCTGACCGCGGTGCCGACACCTCGACGATCGTGAAGATGCTCTTCGAGGGCGACGGCGGTGACCACGAGATCGGCCGCGAGCTCGCCGCCGCCCGTGAGCGCGAGCTCGGCCGCCTCTTCTTCGGCAACGACTTCCTCC
>JALZDD010000931.1 GCA_030862715.1 Actinomycetota bacterium
GTGGGCCAATTTGGCTGAGAGTCACGCCCCGACAGGACCGGCCCCGACCCTGCCAGCCAGCCCCAGGCCAGCCGCCATCAACACTCACAGATTTGGCTGGCTATCGGGGCGGCGGCCCGGGTGTGGCCACGGCACACTCACCCACGGAAGGTGACCGCTGCACGCCTCCACCAACATGGGGTCTTCGCGTGAAAGAAGAACTTCCTTCACGCGCCAACCCCGCCCCTGGCCAGGCGCCTCTGAGGCGAACGAAAATTCGTTCGCCCCGCCACCCCTCCCACGGAGCACGGGCTCTAGGCGGAAGGAAAATTCTTTCTCCCCGTCTCGAAGTGGTCGGCCCGCGCCGAACGAATTTTCGTTCGCCTCCCCGAGCCCGTCTGCCGAGCTGTTCCCCGGGCGGAATGAAAATTCCTTCCACCGGACTCCCAAACCCCTACCCAACCCAAATCCCCGCACCAAACCCCTGCCGCCGACCACAAAAACACGGCCCCCAACGGAGGGGGAAACCGGCCTACCCCCGCCGAGTCAACACCCTCTGCGCGACGACAAACACGAGCACCAGCACCCCGATCGTGATCCGAGTCCACCAAGAGGACAGCGTGCCGTCGAAGGAGATGAAGGTCTGGATCGTCCCGAGCACGAGCACCCCGAGCAGCGACCCGATCACGAACCCACGGCCACCGGTGAGGAGCGTGCCGCCGATGACCACGGCGGCGATCGCGTCCAACTCCATCCCGACCGCGTGCAGCGAGTAGCCCGAGAGCGTGTAGAGCGCGAACAGCAGTCCACCGAGCGCCGCACACAGCCCGCTGATCGCGTACACCCCGACCTTGGTCGCCGCCACCGGCAATCCCATCAGCAGCGCCGACGGCTCGCTGCCGCCGAGCGCGTAGACGGTGCGTCCGAAGCGGGTCGAGGAGAGGATGTACGCAGCGACCGCGACGATCACCAGCGCAAAGACCGCCGTCCACCCGAGGTAGTAGCCGCCAGGCAGGGTGATCGAGCCGAACGCGATGGCCGAGAATGTCTCGTCCTTGATCGGGATCGAGTCGACGCTGATCAGGTAGCAGAGCCCGCGGGCCAGGAACATGCCTGCCAGGGTGGCGATGAACGGCTGGATGTCGAAGTAGTGGATCAACAGTCCCATCGCGGTGCCCAGCAGGGTGCCGGACAGGAGCACGATCACGATCACCGCGACCACCGGTAGGCCGAGCTCGAGCGTCCGAGCCGCGATCAGTGTCGAGAGAGCCACGTTGGAGCCGACCGAGAGGTCGATCCCGCCGGTGAGGATCACGAACGTCATCCCGACCGCGAGCACGATCAGGAACGCGTTGTCGAGCAGCAGCGTCAAGAAGACCTGCGGGTCGGCGAACCCCTCGTAGCGGATCCCGCCGACGCCGAACATGCCGATGAACAACGCGAACGTGCCGAGCACGGGCAGATAGCGGCGCGGCGGGCTGTAGCGTGCGACCCGGGCGATGAGCCCGGTCTCGATCGCGGGCACCTGGACACTCATACGACAGCCTCCTCGCGGCTGGTCGGCGTACGGTCGCTGCGTCGTTGCAGCACCGCTCGCGCCTTCGGCGACTGCAGCAGGCACACGATCACGACCACCAGCGCCTTGAACAGATAGTTGGCCTCGGCCGGGATGCCGATGTTGGGGATGGTCCGGGTGAGGGTGGCGATCAGCATCGCCCCGACCAGGGTGCCGGTCAGCGAGAAGCGGCCGCCGGCGAGCGACGTACCTCCGATGACGACGGCCAGGATCGCGTCCAGCTCGATCCACAGGCCGAGGCTGTTGGCGTTCACCGAGTGGGTGTTGGCGGCGACGATCAGGCCGGCGGTCCCGGCACACAGGGCCGCGAAGACGTAGACGGTCCAGATGATCGTGCGGGAGCGTACGCCGGCCAGCCGGCTCGCCTCCGGGTTGATCCCGACCGACTCGATGAGCAGGCCGAGCGCGGTGCGGCGTACGACGATCTGGGTGGCTGCGAAGACTCCGAGCGCGATGAGAGCGGCGACCGGGAGGGTGAGCAGGTGGCCCGAGGCCAACGCGGCGAAGGCGTCGTTGTTGACCGTGGTGATCTGGCCGCCGGTCACCAGCATCGCGATCCCGCGGCCGGCGACCATCAGGACCAGCGTGGCGATGATCGGCTGGATGCCGACCACCGCGACCAGGAAGCCGTTCCACAGCCCCAGCGCGACACTGACGGCGAGTGCCATCGAGACCGCGATGACGGCCGTCCCGGCGGCGCCATCGGCGGGGCTCTTGACGATGTAGACGCAGGCGACCGCGCCCGCGATCGCCGCCACGGCTCCCACCGAGAGGTCGATCCCGCGGGTAGCGATGACCAGCGTCATCCCGATCGCGACCAGCAGTACCGGGGCACCGTTGCGGACGATGTCGACGAGGCTGCCGAAGAGGTGACCGTCCTGGATGCGTACGTTGAAGAACGTCGGCGTCGCGATCAGGTTGACCACCAGAAGCGCGCCGAGCGCTGCCAGCGGCCAGAAGAGGCGATGCGCCATCGCGCGGGCGCCGAGCGCCCTGCCGGATCTGATGGTCTCAGGCATCTGCTCGCTCCTTCTCGGCCAGGCCGCCGGGTTCGCCGGTGATGATCTCGAGTACGTCGTTGACGTCGACGCCCCGGTTGGGCCGCTCGTCGATCTTGCGGCGGTCCTTGAGGACCACGAGCCGGTGGCTCAGCCGGAGCACCTCCTCGAGCTCGGCGGAGATGAACACCACGCTCATTCCCTTCTCGGCCAGATCGGCGACGAGCTGCTGGATCTGGGTCTTGGCACCGATGTCGATGCCGCGGGTGGGCTCATCGAGCAGGAGTACGTCGGGCTCCGTGATCAGCCAGCGTGCTAGCAGGACCTTCTGCTGGTTGCCACCGGACAGGCTTCGCATCGGCAGGCTCGGGTCGGCCGGCCGTACGTCGAGAGCGGTCATGAACTCCTTGACCAGCTTCTCGCGGGTGGCCGTCGGGATCGGCCGCAGCCAGCCACGGCTGGCCTGCAGGCCGAGCAGCATGTTGTCGGCCACGGAGAGCTCCTCGAAGACGCCCTCGGCCTTGCGGTCCTCGCTGCAGAAGGCGAGCTTGCGGTCGATCGCGTGCCGGGGGCTGCGCAGCCTCCGTCGACTCGAGCCTCTAACCGTGAGCTCGCCGGTGTCCGGAGCGTCGGCGCCGAACAGCAGCCGGGCCAGCTCGGTGCGCCCCGAGCCGAGCAGGCCGGCGATGCCGACGACCTCCCCGGGGTACAGGGTCAGGTCGGTCGCCTCCAGGCTCCCCTTGCGGCCCAATCCGACGGCGCTCAGCACCGGCAGACGCTGCTCAGTGGAGGCCACGGTGGCCTCGTGCGCGGCGTGGTCGAGGCGCTCGAGAACCTGGAGGTCGCGGCCGATCATCAGCTGCACCAGCTCCAGCTGGGTGGTCGTCTCGACCAGCCGCTCGCCCACCACCCGGCCGTTGCGCAGGATCGTCATCCGGTCGGAGATCTCGAAGACCTGATCGAGGAAGTGGGAGACGAAGACGATCGCGGTGCCCTGGTCCCGCAGCCTGCGCATCACCTCGAAGAGCCTGGCCACCTCATCGGCATCGAGGCTGGAGGTCGGCTCGTCGAGGATCAGCACCCGGGCCTCGGTGTCGACAGCACGCGCGATCGCGACCAGCTGCTGGACGGCGATCGGATGGCTGCCGAGCTCCGAACCGGGGTCGATGTCGATGCCGAGGCCCTGCAGCGAGGCGGCCGCGCGGCGGTTCATCGCCCGGCGGTCGATCGGGCCGAACCCGTTGAGGCGGCGCGGCTCGCGGCCGAGGAGCATGTTCTCGGCCACAGTGAGGTTCGGCACCAGGTTGACCTCCTGGTAGACCGTGCTGATCCCGGCGTGCTGGGCAGCGGCCGGGGTGGCGAACTGGGTCTCGACGCCGGCGATCTCCACCCGCCCCGAGTCGATCGTGTAGACCCCGGTCAGGGCCTTGATCAGCGTCGACTTCCCGGCCCCGTTCTCCCCCATGAGTGCGTGCACCTCCCCCGGCAGGAGTCGCAGCGAGACGCCGTCGAGCGCTCGGACCGCTCCGAACGTGATGGAGACGTCGAGCATCTCCACCACCGGTCGGGGTGGTTTCATTTCTGCCTGGCTCATGTCGTGCTGGCTCCTGGCGGGTCGGGGGATCGGCGGTGGATGCTCACCGAGGTAGCTCAGTGGGCGCGCGCTTCCCTCGTGGAGTTACACGAGGGAAGCGACGCCTCACCGAGGCACCTCGGTCAGCGGTCAGTACTTGCGGTCGGGCAGCGCCTCAGCGGCCTGCTCCGGGGTGAAGGTGGTCTCCTCGGTGACGATGCGGTCGGGGACCTCCTCGCCGGCGACGACCTTCTCGGCGACGTCCATCAGCTGCGGCCCCAGCAGCGGGCTGCACTCGACGATGAAGTTGATCTCGCCCGCGGCCAGCGCGGTCATGCCGTCCTTGACCGCGTCGACGGTGATGATCTTGATGTCGGTGCCGGGCTTCTTGCCGGCTGCCTTGATCGCCTCGATCGCACCCAGACCCATGTCGTCGTTGTGAGCGTAGACGACGTCGATCTTCGGGTTGGACTGCAAGAAAGCCTCCATGACCTGCTTGCCGCCGTCACGCGTGAAGTCACCGGTCTGAGACTCGGTGATCTTGATCTTGGAGTCCCCGGAGATCTTGTCCTCGAACCCCTTCTTCCGGTCGATCGCCGGCGCCGATCCGGTGGTGCCCTGGAGCTCGACGACGTTGACCGCGCCGTCCTTGTCGACGTCGGAGGCGTCCGCGTTGTCGACCAGCCACTGACCGGCCTTCTCACCCTCCTCGACGAAGTCGGAGCCGATGAAGGTGACGTAGAGCGAGGTGTCCTCGGTGTCCACGGCCCGGTCGGTCAGCACGACGGGGATCTTGGCGCGCTTGGCCTCCTGGAGCACCGCGTCCCAGCCGGTCTCGACGACCGGACTGAACGCGATGACGTCCACCTTCTGCTGGATGTAGGACCGGATCGACTTGATCTGGTTCTCCTGCTTCTGCTGAGCATCGGAGAACTTCAGGTCGATGCCGGCCTCCTTGGCCGATTCCTGGATCGATGTGGTGTTCGCGGTGCGCCAGCCGCTCTCGGCGCCGACCTGGGCGAACCCCATGGTGATCGAGCCGTCGTCGGCGGCTTCGCTGCTGCCGCACGCGCTGAGCGACATCCCACCCATGGCGAGCGCACACAGCCCGATGAGGGTCTTCTTCACTGTCGTCCTCCAGTGTTTTTACTGCGGCGGCCGGTGTGACCGTCGTCACGATGCGACCCAGTGTGAGCGTTAACATCCGCGCGGTCAAGCGGAATCGGAAGATCGGTACGAATCGGCAGCAGGTCGTCCGGAACTCCCCATACTGTGTCGACCATGACGCTCACCCTGACCTCGGAACAGGCACGCCGGATCGCGGTCCGTGCCCAGCTCCTCGACGCGCGTCGGCCCGTCTCACTGGTGGAGACCGTCGATCAGCTGACGCTCCTGCAGATCGACCCGACCAAGGCGATCGCCCCGAGCGCGGATCTGGTGGCGTGGTCGCGGTTGGGAGATGCGTACGATCATTCGGATCTGACCTTCGCCCTCGAGCAGGAGCGCTCGCTGGTGGAGTTCTCCAGCTTCATCTTCCCCATGGACGAGATCGAGACGGTTCTCGCCCTGTCTCCGGGCCGGATCCACCCCACGGCCGTCGAGTGGGTGGAGGCCAACAAGAGATTCCGTACGCAGGTCCTGGATCGCCTGCGAGCCGACGGGCCGCTCGTGGCCGGCGAGATCGAGGACACCGCCGAGGTGCCCTGGGCCTCGACCGGGTGGACCAACGACAAGAACGTCCTGCGGATGATCGAGCTGCTCAACCGGATGGGCGAGGTCGCGATCGCAGGCCGCCGCGGCAAGCTCCGCACCTGGGATCTCGCCGAGCGGGTCTACCCGTCCGACCTGCGACTTCCGTCCCAGGAGGAGGCACTGAGGGTCGAGACCGTGCGCCGCCTGGCCTCCCTCGGCATCGCCCGCCCCGGACGGAAGGACTCCTCCGGCGGCGAGGTGCTCGGCGCTGGGGACGCCGGCGTCCCGTGCACCGTGGCCGGCATCGACGGCGAATGGCGGGTCGACCCGGAGGCCCTGGCCGCTCTCGAGGACGGCTTCGCGCCGCGTGCCGCCCTGCTCTCCCCCTTCGACCGGCTCGTCTACGACCGCGACCGGGCGCTGGACCTCTTCGGGTTCGAGTACGTCCTGGAGATGTACAAGCCGGCCGCCAAGCGGCGCTGGGGCTACTTCGCCCTCCCGATCCTGTACGGCGAGCGTCTCGTCGGGAAGCTCGACGCGAAGGTGGACCACAAGAAGGCGCTGCTGAACGTCTTCGCCGTCCATGAGGACTTCGGATGGACCGCCGAGATCGGCGACGCGGTCGAGGCCGAGATCGAGGCACTGGCCGCGTGGCTGGGCGTCGAGATCTTCCACGCGTGATGGAGACCCGAAAACAGGTCAAACCGATGCGAATGCTCTTCTCCACCTCCTTCGGGGCGCTTACTGTGAGCGAACGGGGTCGGAAATCGATCAAAGGAGACGATCCGAATGGCAACGCTCAACCCCTACATCAGCTTCAAGTCCGAGGCCGCTGAGGCGCTCGAGTTCTATCGGTCGGTGCTCGGCGGCACCGTCGAGACGATGACCTTCGACTCCATGGGCGACGCGATGGGTCCGGTGCCGCCGGAGGCGAAGGACCTGGTCATGCACGGCTCGCTCACCCTCGACGACGGCCTCGTCCTGATGGCCGCCGACACGCCTTCGGGGATGGGCATGGACTACGTCGCCC
>JALZDD010000982.1 GCA_030862715.1 Actinomycetota bacterium
TCGAGCGCGTCGGCCTGGACCGGATCGAGATGGCCGGCCTGAGCATCAACTACCGCACGCCCGAGGAGGTGATGACCGAGGCCGAGCCGGTCATCCGCGCGGCGCTCCCCGACGCCAACGTGCCCACCTCGATCCGTGCCTCCGGCATCCCGGTCGTCCACGGCTCCGTCGCGGATCTCGAAGAGATCCTGGACACCTGGCTCGCCGCGAACGAGGAGGGTGTCGCCTGTGTCATCGCCGCCGGGTCAGAGGACGAGAACGAAGGCCGGGTACGCCGCCTCTCCCCCGTGCACGCCAAGGGGCTCGAGTTCGACCTGGTCGTTCTCATCGACCCCGAGACGTACGGAACCGGGATCGAGGGTGCCGTGGACCGCTACGTCGCGATGACTCGGGCGACCCAGCAGCTGGCCATTCTCACCTGAGATGGCCTCGGCCGACCGGCCCGAGGGGTCAGTGCGTCGCGGCGGGGAGGTTGTCGTCCTCGGCCTTGTGGGGCTTGGGCAGCAGCCCCTCGCCGCGGAACACACCCGGCAGGAGCACCAGGAGGGAGATGACCACCATCAGGATCACCGGGATGAGCAGGATGAGCAGGAGCAGACCGGAGGCGGTCATCTCCTCGGCGACCGGCCAGCCGTTGGGGACCTCGGCGCTGGCGGGGCCGGCGGTAGCAACAGAGGCGACGACGGCGACGGAGGCGGAGGCGCCGAGGAGGCCGGCGCGGCGCAGGATCTGGTTGCTCACGGGGCAGATACTAACCGGCGTACGTCCTGGTTCTCATCTCTGCCCCTCGTCGCCGCGGCGGGAGTCGATGCCCGGCCGGGGATTGGCCGTCTACCTTGAACGGCTTGGATACTGGACCCCATGTCCATCCCCCCGAACCCCCCACTGGTCTCGGTCTCCTGGTCGACGCTCGGCGAATGGGTGATCGGCATCCCCTTGCGTATCGCCGGACTGATCCTGCTGGCGATCGTGCTCCGCTGGGTGCTGCACCGGGTGATCGACAAGATCGTCAGCCGCACCATGGAGTCGCCCGGTCTCACCGGCAAGATCGCCAAGATGACCGAGGCGGGCGAGGCCATCACCGCGTCGTCGCGTCGCAGTCAGCGCGCGCAGGCGATCGGCTCGCTGCTCAAGAGCGTCGTCACCGGCGTCCTGGTCGCGATCTTCGCCACCATGATCCTCGACGAGCTCGGCATCAACATCGCCCCGATCATCGCCTCGGCCGGAATCGTCGGTCTGGCGCTCGGTTTCGGCGCCCAGTCGCTGGTGCGGGACTACCTGTCCGGCATCTTCATGATCATCGAGGACCAGTACGGCGTCGGTGACAGCATCGAGGTCAACAACATCAGCGGCACCGTCGAGGCCGTGACGCTGCGGATCACCCGGCTGCGCTCGCTCGACGGCACGGTCTGGTACATCCCCAACGGCGAGATCCTCACCGTCGGCAACCACAGCCAGAACTGGGCCCGCGCCGTCATCGACGTCGGCGTCGGCTACAACGAGGACCTCAACAAGGTGCAGCGCGTGCTGCGCGAGGTCTCCCACGACCTCTGGGTCGACGAGGAGTTCAAGGGCCAGATCATCGAGGAGCCCGAGGTCACCGGCGTGGAGGCACTGGCCGCTGACTCCATCACCCTGCGGGTGCTGATCAAGACCCTGCCGCTCAAGCAGTGGGCGATCGCGCGCGAGATGCGCCAGCGGATCAAGGCCCGCCTCGACTACGAGGGCATTGAGATGCCCTTCCCGCAGCGGGTCATCTGGCACCGCGAGGAGAAGGCGGCCGCCGCCGAGGAGCAGACGGCCAAGGCCTAACGTACCGCCAGTGATGCCCCGGCTGAAGGCGGGGCATCACCACATCTCAGGCGAGGGCGGCGTCGAGGGTGATCGTGGTGCCGGTGAGAGCCTGGCTGACCGGGCAGCCGGCCTTGGCGGCCTCGGCGAGGCGGACGAAGGCCTCGTTGTCGAGCCCCTCGACCACACCACGGGTGGTCAGCTTGATGCCGGTGATGCCCTTGCCGGGGGTGAACTCGACCTCGGCGCTGGTCTGCAGGCTGGTCGGCGGGGTGCCGTTCTCGGCCAGACCGTTGGAGAAGGCCATCGAGAAGCAAGAGGAGTGGGCGGCGGCGATGAGCTCCTCGGGGCTGGTCTTGCCGCCGGGCTCCTCCGTGCGGGCCGGCCACGAGACGTCGTAGGTCCCCAGGCCCGAGGAGTCCAGCGTCACCTTGCCGGCGCCCTCGAAGAGCGAGCCCTCCCAGACGGTGGTGGCAGTGCGGGTGGTGGCCATCGTTATCTCCCAAAGTTCGTGTGTGTGCGTACGTCCCCGATCCTGCCACGGGAGGCGAGCGCGGACCCGCGTGGAAGAATGGCTCAGTGACGTTTTATGAGGAGATCGGTGGGATGGACACCATCCGCACGATCGTGGCCAAGTTCTACGAGGGCGTGGCGACCGACGAGCTGATGCGGCCGATGTATCCCGAGGAGGATCTCGGTCCGGCACAGGAGCGGCTGACGCTCTTCCTGGCTCAGTATTGGGGCGGCCCGACCACCTACTCCGAGGAACGCGGCCACCCGCGGCTGCGGATGCGTCACGCCCCGTTCGAGGTCACCTCGGAGGCTCGTGACCACTGGCTCCAGCACTTCCGCGAGGGCCTCGACGCCGCCGGGCTCACCCCCGAGCAGGATGCGCAGTTCTGGGCGTACGCCGAGCATGCGGCCAACTTCATGATCAACACGCCTGGGTGACCCTCGCCGCGGGCCGCGCGCCAGGTCTGCGCCTGACGTGCATCTAGAGTGGCGCCCGTGTCGATGAGCTCCACTACGCGCCGGGTGCGCCGCGCGAGGCCGCTGCTGCGGCATCCGGGCCAGGTGGTCGTCGCCGGGTTCGCGGTCACGATCCTGATCGGCACGCTGCTCCTGATGCTCCCGGTGGCGCGCGCCGAACCCGGCCACGCACCGTTCCTGACCGCGTTGTTCACCTCGACCAGCGCGGTCTGCGTCACCGGTCTGGTCGTGGTCGACACACCGACCTACTGGTCGACGTTCGGCGAGGTCACCATCCTCGGGCTGATCCAGGTCGGCGGGATCGGGATCATGACCCTCGCCTCGTTGCTGGCGCTGATCGTCTTCCGCCGCCTCGGGCTGCGCTTCCGGCTCACCGCCGCAGTGGAGCACACCAGCTCGGGACTCGGGGACGTCCGCAGCGTGGTCAAGGGAGTGGTCGGGATCAGCCTGGTCGTCGAGCTGATCATCGCGATCCCGCTGATGCTGCGGTTCTGGCTCGGCTACGGCTCCTCCCCCGAGCGGGCCGCCTACGACGGTGTCTTCCACGCGATCTCCGCCTTCAACAACGCCGGCTTCGCGCTGCGGTCGGACAACCTGATGGGCTACGTCGACGATCCCTGGATCTGTCTGCCCATCGTCGTCGCCGTGATCGCCGGCGGCCTCGGGTTCCCGGTGTGGCTGGAGCTGCTGCAGCGTACGAAGGTACGGATGTGGAGTCTCCACACGAAGATGACCGTCACGGGCACCATCGGCCTGCTGCTCATCGGCTCGATGTTCTTCATGGCCACGGAGTGGCGCAACCCCGACACCCTCGGAGCGCTGAGCACCCCCGGGAAGCTGCTGGCCGGCTTCTTCCAGAGCACCATGACGCGTACGGCCGGGTTCAACAGCCTCGACTACGAGCAGATGCACGAAGGCACCCTGCTCGGCGTGGACGTGCTGATGCTCATCGGCGGCGGGTCGGCGGGCACCGCGGGCGGCCTCAAGATCACCACCTTCATGCTGCTCTTCTTCGTCATCCTCGCCGAGGTGCGCGGCCAGCGCGAGGTCGAGGCCTTCGACCGGCGCATCGACCCGCGCGCGATCCGTCAGGCGCTCACGGTCGCGCTGCTCTCGGTCGGCTTCGTGGTCACCGGCACCATCGCCCTGCTCCATCTTGTCGACGCACCCACCCACCGGGTGCTCTTCGAGGCCGTCTCGGCCTTCGCCACGGTGGGCCTGTCGGCCAACCTCACCTACGACGTGCCCTCGGGCGGCCAGCTCGTCCTCATCGCGATGATGTTCGTCGGCAGGATCGGCCCGATCACCCTCGTCTCCGCACTGGCGCTCCGCGACCGCGAGCGACTGCACCGCCTCCCGGAAGGACGGCCCCTCATTGGCTAGGACCAGATTGGACAAGAACGGCACCACCCACGGCGGAGTCGCTGTGCTCGGCCTCGGCCGGTTCGGCAGCGCGCTCGCCCTGGAGCTGGTCGAGGAGGGCGAAGAGGTGCTCGCCGCTGACATGAACCCGCGGACGGTGCAGGAGCACGCCGGCCTGCTCACCCATGTGGTCGAGGCCGACACCACGAGCGAGGACGCGATGCGGGAGCTCGGCCTGGGCGAGTTCGGCACCGTGGTCGTCAGCATCGGCACCGACATCGAGGCGAGCATCCTCACCGCCTCCGTCGCGGTCCACCTCGGCGTACGCAACGTGTGGGCGAAGGCGATCAGCGCACCTCACGCCCGGATCCTCACCCAGATCGGGGTGCACCGCGTCGTACGTCCCGAGCACGACATGGGACAACGCGTCGCCCACCTGGTCCGAGGACGGATGCTGGACTACATCGAGTTCGACGACGGGTACGTCTTCGTCAAGACCCAGCCGCCGGCCGCGCTGCACAACCGCAGCCTCACCGGCGTCGGGGTCCGCCAGAACTACGGAGTCACCGTCGTCGGGGTCAAGCCTGTCGGAGGCAAGTTCACCTACACGACGCCCGAGACCGTCATCCGCGCCGAGGACGAGATCGTCGTCTCCGGGCCACAGCACAAGGTCGAGGCCTTCGCGCGGCTCTAGCCCGACTCACCCCACGTGCACATGCGGCCGGCGTGACCTGTCCGGTTCGGCACGGCGCAGAATCTCTCGGGTGGTCGGGGCGACCTCGCCGACCCCGATGAACAGGAACCGCAGCAGGTTGACGGCCGGGTTGCCCTCGGTCCACTCGAAGTAGATGTGTGGCACCACGCCGGTGATGTCGCGGACGTGGAGCAGGACGGCGGCCAGTGCGTTGGGCACCGCCGGTGCCTCCAGGCGCAGCACCCGTCGGCGTCCGGTCACCTCGCCGCGTACCTTGAGGGTGCCCTCGAAGTCGGATGGGTCGGTGACGAGGACCTCGACGAAGATGATGTCGCCGTCGTCGGCCAGGTCGTTGTCGAGGACCATCTGGCGCAGCTTGTCCTCGTACTCCTCCGGCCCCTCGGTGCCCTCGTGCTCGTTGGCGATCAGCCGGATCTGGCGGCGCGCGCACTCGCGCAGGAACGTCTCGGCCTTCTTGTCCAGCTCGACGCCGGTCACTCGGAGCTCGAAGGAACGCATGATCCTGGAGATCAGCGAGACCCCGATGATCGCGGCGATGAAGCAGGCGGCGATCTTGACGCCGTCGGGACGCTCGATCACGTTGGAGACCGTGGTGTAGGCGAACACGGCCGCGATCAGGCCGAACAGGACCGTCCGGACCTTCTGGCCGGCCTTGTGCGCGGCCAGCGTCACCGCCACCGCGGCGGAGAGCATCAGGACCAGCACACCCGTCGCGTACGCCCCGCCCTGGGCGTCCACGTCGGCATCGAAGATCCAGGTGATCAGGAAGGCCGCGGCCGAGATGGTCACCACCAGCGGCCTGGTCGCTGCCGCCCACTCCGGTGACATCCCGTAGCGCGGCAGGTAGCGCGGGATCAGGTTGAGCAGGCCGGCCATCGCCGAGGCACCGGCGAACCACAGGATGAGGATGGTGGAGACATCGTAGACGGTGCCGAACGCGCTGCCGAGATAGTCGTGCGCGAGGTACGCCAGCGCCCGGCCGTTGGCCTCGCCGCCCTCCTCGAACGCCTCGGCCGGGATCAGCAGGGTGGTCACCCAGGAGGAGGCGATCAGGAAGACGCTCATCGTCAGCGCGGCCGCGGTGAGCAGCTTCTTCGTGCCCCGGATCCGTCCGGCAGGGTTCTCCTCCGTGTCGCCCTTGGCACCCCTGACCTGCGGCATCACCGCGACGCCGGTCTCGAAGCCGCTCATCCCGAGGGCGAGCTTGGGGAAGACGAGCAGCGAAACGGCGATCATCGTGGTGATGTTGCCGTGCTCGACGAAGAGGGCGTCGTTCCAGCTGGTGAAGACGCTGGGGTCGCTGAACACGTGCACCAGACCGACGGCGATGACGATCGCGTTGAGGACGAGGAAGGCGGCCACCAGGCCGACGGCGATCCCGATCGCCTCCTTGAAGCCCTTCAGAAAGACGGCCCCGAGTGCGGCCAGCAGCACCAGGGTGATCAGCATGTTGTGTCCGTGCCAGGTGGACGGGAAGAGCGGGTTCTCCACCACGTGCGCGGCGCCGTCGGCGGCGGAGAGGGTCATCGTGATGATGAAGTCGGTGGCCGCGAAGCCGAGCAGGGCGAGCACGAACGCCTTACCGCCCCAGCGGGACAGCAGCCGCTCCAGCATCGCGATCGAGCCCTGGCCGTGTGGGCTCTCGGCCGCGACGCGGCGGTAGACCGGGAGCGCGCCGAGCAGGGTCAGCCCGACCAGGACCAGCGTCGCGATCGGCGAGAGCAGCCCGGCCGCGAGAGCCGCGATGCCCGGCTGGTAGCCCAGCGTGGAGAAGTAGTCGACGCCGGTCAGGCACATCACCTGCCACCACGGGTGCTTCTTCTCGTGGATCTCGGTGGGCTCTGAAGCAGCCGGGAGGCCACTCTCTGCGATCGTTGCGGTCACAGGTCAACGGTTCCGTCTCCCGAGGCCAAGCACCACATCCGTGCTACGCGGGAGACCATCAGGATTTCGTCAAGATCCGTCTGGATCGAGCGTATAGCCGACTCCGGAGGTGGTGACCAGGTAGCGCGGGTGCGACGGGTCGTCCTCGAGCTTGCGTCGCAACTGGGCGGCGTAGACGCGCAGATAGTGGGTCTCGCGCGCGTAGGCGGGACCCCAGACCTCCTTGAGGATCTGCTCGCGCGGGACGAGCCGGCCGACGTTGCGGGCGAGCAGCTCCAAAAATGACCACTCGGTCGGGGTGAGGCGCACGTCCTCCCCGGCCCTGTGCACCCGCTTGCGGGCGAAGTCGATCTCCAGGTCACCGACGGCGAGCGTGGTCGCGGCCGGGGGTGCGGACTCCTGGGAGCGGCGTACGGCGGCTCGGAGCCGCGCCATCAGCTCGTTCATCGCGAACGGCTTGGTGACGTAGTCGTCGGCGCCCAGGTCGAGCGCCTCGATCTTGTCGTCGCCGTGCTGACGGGCGGAGAGCACGACCACCGGCACCTGGGTCCAGCCCCGCAGCCCCTCGATCACCTCGGTGCCGTCCAGGTCCGGGAGCCCGAGGTCGAGAAGGACGACGTCGGGGTGTGTCGCCGCGGCGGCGGCGAGCGCCGAGCGGCCGTCCGTCGCCGTCTCGACCTCCCAGCCGGCGGCGCGCAGGTTGATGGCGAGCGCCCGCAGCAGCGCGGGCTCGTCGTCCACGACCAGTACGCGGCTCACCGGGCCACCTCCGTCGCGCAAGCGCCATTGTACGGACGCGGCCCGATGAAAGATCCGACGTTCGCTCGCTGACGCTCGCTCACCGCCCACCCCTCGCGCGCGGCACCGCGACGACCATGGTCAGGCCGCCTCCGGGGGTGTCCTCGGCCGAGAGCCGGATGCCCAGCGCCTCACTCAGGCCCTTGGCCACGGCCAGACCGAGCCCCAGCCCACCGGCCGAAGTGTCGTCGAGCCGCTGGAACGGCTCGAACATCCGCTCCCGCTGGTCCTCGGGCACCCCAGGTCCGCGATCGACGATCATCACCTCCACAGTCTCCGGCGTCTCGTGCGCCAGGACGCGCACCGGCTCGCCAGCGTTGAGCCCTTGGCGGCTGACCCGGACCGCGTTGTTGACCAGGTTGGCGACGATGCGTTCCAGCAGGCCCGAGTCCGTGCGTACGAGCGGGGTGTCCTCGCCGACCTCGAAGGCGATCGATCCGGCCGGCAGGCCGGCCACCGCCAGCGGCAGCGACTCCTCCAGGCTGACGTCCCGCAGCGCGGGGTGCACCAGACCAGCCTCGACCCGGGAGAGGTCGAGCAGGTTGTCGATGAGCGCCTCGAGCTGATCGGCGGAGGTCGCGGCCGACTCGACGAGCTCCTTGCGGTCCTCCTCCGGCACCCTCCCGACGAGAAGGCCGTCGAGGGCGGCGCGCATCGTCGCCAGCGGCGTACGCAGGTCGTGGGAGACCGCTCGAAGCAGTGCCGTCGAGGTCTGCTCCGCCCGCTCCAGGGCGAGGGCGCGGTCGGCCTGGTCGCGCAGTCGGCGATGCTCCAGCACCAGCGACGTCTGGACTGCGAAGGCCTCCAGGACCCGTCGGTCGCGCGCCCGCAGCGGGGTGCCGCGCAGGACGATCACGTGGGTGTCGTCGACGGCGACCTGGGCATCGCCCTGGTCGGGGTCTGCCGGGAAGCCGATCCCGGCACCCGCCAGCCGCACCCATCCCTGCGGTGTCTCCTCCAGCAGGACCACCGCCTGCTGGGCGAAGGTCTCGCGCACCCGGCCCACGATCGCCTCGGCCGTGTCCTGGCCGGTGAGCACCGAGCGGGACAGTGCCCCCATCGTCGCCGCCTCTCCCCTGGCCTGGCGTGCTTCGGCCGCTCGCCGCGAGGCACGGTCGACGACGGTGGCGACACCGACCGCGACCGCCACGAAGATCACCAGCATCACCAGATTGCGTGGCTCGGCGATGGTGAGGTTGCGTACGGGCTGGGTGAACCACCAGTTCAGGTGGGCGAACCCGGCCAGGGCGGCGGCCACCGCGGGCCAGCGCCCGCCCACGAGCGCGACCAAGACGGTGGCGGCGAGCAGCAGCATGCTGGCCAGCGGGAGCTGGTCGGAGATCTCGCCCTCGATGCCGTCGTTGTGGAGCAGCCAGACCAGAGCAGAGGGCACCAGGATCGCGCTCAGCCAGCCCAGAGCCTGCCGGGTACGACTGAGCGGTGAGCCGAGGCCGCCGCGGACCCGAGAGCCGCGGGCGATCTCCTCATGGGTGACCAGGTGTACGTCGATCGAACCGGCAGCGGCCGCGATCCGGTCGCCCGTGGTGCCGGTGAAGAGCCTTCGCAGCCGCCCGTGGCGAGAGACGCCGACGATGATCATGGTGGCGTTGGCGCCGGCCGCGAAGTCGACCACGGCGGTCGCCGCGTCCTCACCGATCACGCTGTGGAAGGTGCCGTCCAGCGACGCGGTCAGCGCCTGGACGCGCTCCATCGACCCGGCCTCGGGCCGGGCCAGTCCGTCGGCGGTCACCACGTGCATCGCCAGCAGCTCGGATCCCTTCGCGCGCTGGCACAGCCGAGCCGCTCGCCGCAGCAGCGTCTCCGACTCCGGGCCACCGGTGACCGCGACCACGATCCGCTCCTTGGTCGGCCATGGGTGCTCGATCCGATGCTCGCGGCGGTAGTCGCCGAGCGCGTCGTCGACCCGGTCGGCGAGCCACAGCAGGGCCAGCTCACGCAGCGCGGTGAGGTTGCCGACCCGGAAGTAGGAGGTCAGGCTCGCGTCGATGTTCTCGGGCTTGTAGATGTTGCCGTGGGCCATCCGCCGCCGCAGCGCGTCGGGCGCCATGTCGACGAGCTGGATCTGGTCGGCGGTGCGGACCACCTCGTCAGGCACGGTCTCCCGCTGGCGTACGCCGGTGATCCGCTCGACCTCGTCGTTGAGCGACTCCAGGTGCTGGATGTTGACGGTGGTGATCACGTCGATCCCGGCCGCTCGGATCTGCTCGACGTCCTGGGCCCGTTTGGTGTGCCGGCTGCCGGGCACGTTGGTGTGCGCGAGCTCGTCGATGCAGACCACCTTCGGGTCGCGGGCGACCACCGCCTCCACGTCGAGCTCGGTGAAGGTCGTCCCGCGATAGTCGATCTCCCGGCGCGGGATCACCTCGAGCCCCTCGATCTGGCGCGCGGTGTTGCTGCGGTCGTGGGTCTCGACGAACCCGACCACCACATCGGTCCCCCGCGCCTGGCGCCGCTGCGCCTCGCCGAGCATGGCGTACGTCTTGCCAACGCCTGGCGCGGCTCCGAGATAGACGGTCAGACGACCCCGCTTTCGCGGGGACCGTCCGTCCGTTGACGTGGTCTGCACGTCCCTATTCAACCCCTCTGCGCGCGCACCGCGATGTTGAGCTCGAGCACGTTGACCCGCGGCTCACCGAGGATCCCGAAGGTCCGGCCGTCGGTGTGCTCGGCCACCAGCGCCGTCACCTCCTCCTCCGAGAGCCCGTTGGCGCGGGCCACCCGGGACACCTGGAGGGCTGCGTAAGCCGGTGAGATGTCCGGGTCGATGCCGGATGCGGAGGTGGTGACGGCGTCGGCGGGGACCTGGTCCACCGTGACGCCTTCGCGAACGGCGATCTCGCGCTGGCGGTCCATGATCGCCTTGACCAGGTCCGGGTCCTCCGGGCCGAGGTTGGAGCCGTAGGTGGACAGCGTGTCCCAGCCGTCGCCGGCCGCGCTGGGACGCGGGTAGAAGAGCCCCTCGTCGTCGTTTCCCTGCCCGATCAGGGCCGAGCCGACCGCCTCGGCGGGGTCGTTGGTGTGCGCGCCGGACTCGGTGACCAGGGAGCCGTCGGCGCGCCACCCGAAGGCGGCCTGGGCGACGCCGGTGACGACGAGCGGGTAGGCGATCCCGCACAGCAGGGTCGCGGCGATGAGCACGCGGAGCCCGGCGAGGGAGTGGCGGAGGAGTGCATAGAGATCTGACATGTTCACAGTCCTGGGATGAGGGAGATGACGAGGTCGAGCAGCTTGATCCCGACGAACGGCACGATCAGGCCGCCAACCCCGTAGAGCAGCAGGTTGCGGCGCAGCAGGGCCGAGGCCGAGGACGGCCGGTAGCGGACCCCGCGCAGCGCCAGCGGGATCAGCGCGATGATGATCAGCGCGTTGAAGACGACCGCGGAGACGATGGCCGACTCCGGCGAGGAGAGCCGCATGATGTTGAGGACGTCCAGCGCGGGGAAGGCGCCGACGAACATCGCCGGCAGGATCGCGAAGTACTTCGCGACGTCGTTGGCCACCGAGAAGGTGGTCAGCGCGCCCCGGGTGATCAGCA
>JALZDD010000989.1 GCA_030862715.1 Actinomycetota bacterium
ATCGGGTGGTGCACGAGGACCCGCCGCGTACGCCGCTGGCCGGTCGGCTCGCTCCGCTGCTCGAGCACACGATGGCCTACGACCCCGCCGAGCGGTGGTCGGCCGCGGACGTCGTCGACTTCCTGGCGGGACGGTTGGCGGCCGAGAAACTGGAGCCGGTGGCGCTGCGTACGCAGACGCTCGCCGCGGTCGCGGCGCCGGCTCCGGCTCCGGCCGCGCCTTCGGGACTGGCGCAGTCGACCAGCACCCCGACGCGGCGTCGCTGGTGGTCGATCGCGCTCGTCGCCGCCGTGGCGTTGGTGCTGGTGGTCGGCGGAGCGCTGTGGGCCAACCGCGGCGAGGAGCCGAGCGCGAAGCCGAAGCCGGTCGCGTCCGGATCGCCGCTGTCGGAGACGACCGACGAGTCCACCGAGGACGCAGCCGACGAGGAGTCGGAGGAGGCCTCCGAGGAGCCGTCGCCGAGCGAGACGGCCAGCGAGTCTCCGAGCGAGAGCCCCTCGGCCAGCGAGACCGCAGGCGCGACCGCTGAGGGGATCGACGCCTTCATCCGCAGCTATCTCGCCACCGCGCCCGCGAACCCCGACGCCGCCTTCAGCTCGATGCTGACTCCCGCGTTCCAGGCCAGCAGCGGCGGAATCGAGGGTTACCGCGCCTGGTGGACCACCGTCGCGAGCACCAGCGTCGTCTCGGTCTCCCCCAGCGTCGACCCGCTCAAGGTGACCTACACCTACAGATACACGATGAAGGACGGCCGCCAGGAGGGCAGCACGGTGACGTTGGGGCTCGTCTACGCCGACGGGAAGTACCTCATCAACAGCGAGGGCTGAGCGCCCAACTCCTCAGAGGAGTTTTCCCAACGGGCCCAGGTCGATGTTGAGATCCTCAGGGGTGAGCCCGAAGTGGTCACGCAGCTCGGTCATCTTCTCGTCCAGCAGCATCAGGGTCTGACCCAGTCGCTCGATGTCCTCCTCGCTCAGGCCTCCCGCATCCATGCGGCGGATCGCCTGGCGTTCCATCAGCTGCCGGAGCAGCTCCACCAGGGTGAGCACGAGCTGTACGAGCCCCTTCTCGACGGATTCCGGATCCGCATCGACCCGCCTGCTCAGGGCCGAGGGCAGGTCGTCGTCCGCGTCGAGGTCCAGGGGCCAAGGAGCCCCGTCGTCGGGCCTCTTCACGGGCTCTCCTCCTGACAGAAGCTGAACGGTGGCCACGGGCCGGTGACCGTCACTCCGGGCCGGTTCTCGCCCCAGTCTCGGATGGCTGTCCGGGCCGCCTCCACGTGCTCGTCGGGAAGCAGGACAGACAGCCGCGCCTCCTGCGGACGGACCGACGGGAGCGTCGTGATCTCGGAGGCGTAGGGAGCGAGCAGCGCCTTCAGCTCCGCGGTCTCGGCATCATGCTGCTTCAGCTCCGCCGCGCGTCGGCGGAGATAGTCCGAACCCGTCTGCTCGTCCCTGACACGTTCGGGGACACGTTCCGGGACACGTTCGGGCAGCGGGAGGTGGACGATGCACTCGCTACGTCCCGCGACGGCGGCGATCCGGTCGCTCCACTCGATCTCGCGCTCCGCGACGAGCTCGTCCAGCTCATCGCTGTCGCTCACGACCGTCCCGAAGCGCATCGGCAGCACGGGGACGTACGACCAGAGCTGGTGGAGCGCTCGCCCGAACCCGAGCAGCTCGCGCATCGACCGCTCGGGTGGCTGCGTTCTCGGTTCGACGAAGACGGTGAGCCCGCGGGAACGGTGTGCTTGCAGCGGGGTGTCGACCGTTTCACCTGTGCTGTCCGTGGCTGCCACGGCGTAGAGGAGCATCATGGCTGCCTCCCGGAGCCAGGGAGTGAAACCTTGTGGGCTGGGGCGAGAACCAGGCGCAGGCCGAGGTAGACGAGGTCGACCCCGGCGAGCGAGAGGACGATGTCGCCGCCCACGACGACACCGCCGTCGATCAGACGGTCGACGAGGTCGACGAGTGCGGTGTCGTCGACGACCGGCGAGCGCTCGAGCGTCACGGCGCCGCCTCGGTCAGATCGTCGTCGCGCTGCATCCCCGCACCGACGAAGCTGTACGGCGGCCACGGGCCGGTCACCTCGATGCGCATTCCGGCAGTCGCGACCAGCTGGTGGTGATGCTCCTCGGCGGCCTGGAGGAACCGCTGCTCCTCATGGCGGGGTACGAGGTAGGCGTTGTTGAGCAGCATCGGCTCCTCTCGGCCGGTCACCGCGCTGTCCAGCGGTGCCCTGACCACGCTCGCGGTGGCCTCGCGGGCCAGCGCTTCGTGGGTGTCCGTCACGAGGAGCTCGCGCTGTCGTCGTTGCTCGTCCCGGGCACCCTGTTGTGACCGGCGCCGTTCGAGGTATTCACGGCCGCTGCGCGGCGCGAGAGCCTCGGGCGCGCGTGGGGACGAGGTCGGGAAGACCTGGAGAGACCACTCGACGTGTCCGGCCAGGAACCGCCAGGCGCGCTCGAGGTCCCCGCGGCTCGAGTCCAGCGCGGCGATCATCGCCTCATCGCTCGGGTAGATGCCAGGCAGCTGCAGCGGCAGCACGTCTCCGTGCTCGACCAGGTGCTGGAGCACCTCGTGATGGGCGGCGGCGACGGGCGTGACCCACCCGGAGTCCTCCCCGTGCTCCGCCCACACGGCCTCGCCGAAGGATGCGGCCGGCAGATCGCTGACGACCACCTCGAGCCCATTGAACGGGACGGTGCGGATGTCCGCATCCGCGATCCCGTGATCGGGCATGGGCCGGGGCTCATCGCCCTGGATGAGTCCGTACGCATGGACCACTGCGGTCGCGTCAGCGGCGCTCACGACTCGTCTCACCTTCCACGATCTCGGTCTGACCGCTCCCGACGCTGCGCTCGAGCGCCTCGAGCCGCCGGCGGAGGTCGAGCTCCTCGTCCTCCTTCGGCTGGTTCTCGAGGTTGCTGACGAACGGGTCGCCCTCCCACCAGTTGATGCCCATCTCTCGCGCGCGCTCGACGGAGGCGACCATGAGCCTGACCTTGATGGTGAGCAGTTCGATGTCGAGCAGCCTGACCTGGATGTCGCCGACGATGACGATGCCCTTGTCGAGGACGCGCTCGAGCACGTCGGCGAGGTTCTGGGGAGATGGCTGGGGCCGGTTGTTCACGAAGACCGGCGTACGTGGCGTCTCTGTCATCGGTCATCCACCTGCGCTCGGACGTAGCGGTGGACGCGGCGATAGCCGGTGATCTCGCCGTCCGGGTCGACCGTCACCTCGTAGGAGGCAAGGACGTCGGTCGTCTCCGGGACACGTTCCAGCTCGAGGATGTCAGCGGTGACGACCCAGCCGTCGTCGTCGCGCCGGATGGCCGTCACACCCTCCGCGGGGCATCCGACGAGCGCTTCGAGTCTTTCGAGCACGTGCTCGGCGATCGTCGACAGGGTCGGCTCAGCCATGCCCGCCTCCGGTGATCAGCCGCTGCACGAGCTCTTCCTCGAGTTCCGCCGCCTGCTCGTCCGTCAGCAGACCCGCACTCCGGCGGGCGTCGACATCGTCGAGCGCGGCCTGGATCGTGGCCGGGTCGTAGAACTCCTGCTCGGCCTCCTCGAGGATCTGGTCAGCAATCCAGACCACTCCACGCACAGGCGCGAGCGGCAGCGTCAGCAGCTGTGTGATCAGCCCCATGCAGGCACCTCCGAGGAGGCGGCATCGAGAAATGCGTACGGCGGTTGGGGACCGACGTATCGAAGAGATGCCAGTGGCGCCAGCTCGTCGCGCAGATTGGTCACCGCCGCGTCGACCTCGCTCTGTCGCTCGCGCTCGACCAGTAGCGCGGCCTCGGCGGCCTGCAGCGCTCCGCGGGCCTCGCCGAGAGAGATGGCGCGGGCGATGGGGGCCAGCTGTTCGACGACCCGGTCACCGACCTCTGCGCGGAGAAGGTCGAGCGCGGCGGCCACCGCCTCGCCCAGGCGCATCTCGGACGACGGGCGCTCAGCGGCGCTTGTTGTGCGTACGTGGTCGCGCAGGGCGACGAGGTCCGGATCCCGACGCATCGCCTCCCGGAGGGCCGGCTCCTCCTGCAGCTCGACGGAGACAGAGAGCTGCAGCAAGCCGTCGAACCGCTCGAGGAGCGATCGGATCTCCTCGCCGCGACTCTCGATCAGCTCGTGCCGCACCGTGTCCTCGTCCGGCATCTCGATCCCGAACTGCATGGGCAGTACGGTCCCGCGCGCCGCCACCGCCTCGAGGGCATGGGCGTGCGCCATCAGGTCCTCGCGCAGCACGCGCGTGTCGGCCTCGACCTCGCTGACGAGCACCCGGAGGCCGTCGCCGTCGATCTGGCGAAGTGGACGCTTCGACCGTCCTGTCTGGTCGGCGGGAATCGCAACCGAGGTCTCGGTCACCCCATAGACGTGGAGGGGCATCCGTCAGTCCTCCTTCTCCCGGTCCCGTCGCGACGTGCTCTTACGGGCCCGGTTGGCCGGCTGCCTACGGCTGCGGCCTTCGTCCTCGTCCTCATCGTCCTTGTCCTCATCGCCGCCGCCGGGGAGGATGCCTTCCAGCTTCTCCTTGGCTCCCTCCAGCGCACCGGACGTCTTGCCCTTGGAGGAAGACTCGGTCATGCCTTCGATCAGCTCGGGGATGCCGTGCGTCTCGGTTTCGGTGAGATCGAGACGTCCGGCTGCCCTGGCGAAACGTAGGTAGGTGTCCACGCTCGCGATGACGATGCGGGCGTCGATGGTCACCAGCTCGATGCCGACGAGAGACACCCGCACGTAGATGTCGATGACCAGACCCTTGTCGAGGATCGTGTCGATGACATCGGCGAGGCTGCTCGGTGCCGGCCGTTCGAGGTATCGGCTCTGCTGGGTGATGGTCATGTTCAGTCGCTCCCGGTCTGGTTATCGGCGGGCACCGGCTGTTCGGCCCGCTTCAGGAGATGTCTGCGGATATAGGCCCGATTGGCACCGAGCGACCTCGCCAGGCCGGACTTCCCGCACCCGACGAAGTAGCCGATGCACCAGTCGAGCTGTTGCAAGGCGTCCTCGGTGGCGGTCCGATATCGATCGACCTCCACCATGAGCTCCTCGACGTCTCGCTCGAGCTCCTGGACACGGCGCTCGTCCTCGGCCATGGTCAGGATGCCTTCGTGGAGGAGCCGGAGGACGTACGCCTGCTCGTGCTCTGCTTGCTGGCGCTCTGCTTTCTCGGGCTCCGCTTGCTTGCGCTTTGCTTGCTTGCGCTCTGCTTCGTCGGGCGCTGCGTGCTCGTGGTCTTTTTGGCCGCCGGCTTCTTGGCAGCTGTCTTCTTGGCAGCGGTCTTCTTGGCCGCCGTCTTCTTGGCTGCTGGCTTCTTGGCAGCGGTCTTCTTAGCGGTCGTCCTCTTCGCCTGCGGTTTGTCACCGGACGACCCGTTCCCGGAAGACCTGTTGTTGGAAGACCCGTTGCCCGGCTTGCTGCCCGACGACGACTTCTCCGAGCTGTTCTTCTCCCCGTTCTCCGAGCCCTCGCCGGAACCGTCGTCCACGACCTCCTTGTCGTGGATCTCGCCCGTCCACCCCTCGATCTCGTCGCGGTGGAGAAGCGTGTGGTTGGCCACATGACGCCGGAAGTGCTTCAGCTCCAGGCGAACTCGACGCCCCTGGGCCCGCCAAAGGTTCCCGGTGTGCTCGAAGAGGCCCTTCGGGTGGTACTCGAGCGAGACGAGAATCCGGGTCAGGTTCGGCGCGAGCTCGTGGAAGGTGACGGCGCCGTCGACGCGTCCCTTCTCGCTCTCGCTCTTCCACACGATGTGCTCGTTCGGGACCTGGTCGAGGATGGTTGCCTTCCACGTGCGGTGGGACCAGAACACCTGGGCCTGCCACGTCAAGACCTGGTCGTCCTCCTGTGTGACGTTCTCGACCTTCTTCATGAACGACGGGAATTCCTCGAACTGGGTCCACTGCTCGTAGGCGACGTCCCGGCTGACGGGTACGTCGACCGTCTCGACGATGTTGGTCACCTTGAGCTTCTTGCCGGTGGGATGCTCGCTCTTGTTGAGACCGCCCGAGACCTTGCCAACGGTGTCCTTGACCTGAGTCGCCGTGTCCTTGACCTGGGCGGCGGTGTTCTTCATCTTGCCGACCGGAGCCGTGACTTTGTCGACGGCCGCCTTCGCCCCCGCCTTCACGGTCGAGCCACCCTTGGACCCCTTCGCCCCCTTCATCGTGGGGACACTGTCGGCGAAGCCGGTCAGTCGGTCAGTGAGCCCCTCGACGCCGCTGCCCAGCTTGCTCAGGCTCCGCTTCCCGAAGGCGCGGCTGAGGCCCAGGGCCTCCTTACGCAGCCGATCGACGGGTAGCTGCGACAGAAGGCCCGAGTCCTCCGCGTCGGCAGCCGCTTTCTTGCGAGTCTGTTCCGTCATGGCTCAGGCACCTCCTGTCGGCGCGGCTGCGCGCCGACGACGGGAGCTCCGCGCGCGCCGGCGCGGCTTCTCCTCTTCGTCGTCCTCGTCCTGCTGGTCCGCCTCGTCCTCGGGCTCCTCCTCGGCCTCGTACTCGTCCTCAGGCTCTTCCTCCGCTTCTTCGTCCTCGTCCTCAGCCTCGTCCTCAGCCTCGTCCTCAGGCTCTTCCTCGTACTCGTCCTCGGGCTCCTCACCCTCGGCTTCGTCTTCGGCTTCGGCCTCGTCTTCGTACTCGTCCTCGGGCTCCTCGTCCTCCGGAACCTCGTCGGTGTCCTGGTCGGCGTCCTCATCGGATGACGACGCGCTCCAGAGCGTGCTCCGCTCGTGCAACCGATCGCTGAGCTTGTCGATCTGGCTCGCGGCCACGGCGACCGCGGCCGCCTTACCAGCCGTAACGAGCTTTCCGCTGACCTGCTGTCCGAGCTTTTGTACGTCCGGCGAGCCGCCAAGGCTCTGGGTACCGATCTTCAGCATCTCGAGGCTGCGGTCGCGAACGGCGCTGTTGCTGAGCGCCGACCCGACGATCACGGCGAGTCGAAGCTTTTTGAATCGCCCGAGCACGTACCCCGCCGCGACAGCGGTTCCCACCCGTGTGGTGACAGACATGTTGGTGCTCCCTCCTCGGGCGGCCCTCCAACCACCCACGTACCCCCGGAGGTACCCGTGGCGCCACGGGACATACCTCTCGCCTGCGAATTCGTGCCACGGGACGGCAAGGAACTCTGGATAGTCTCCGGACATGGGCGTGAGCGCGGGACGACAGGAAGACCTGCCCGAGTCGGTCGTGATCGAGCTGCGTCGCACCGCTGCCGAACTGTTGGGGCACGTGGCGTCGTACGCCGATGACATGCTCGCCTACATCGTCGATCGGATCCCGGAGGCGAGCGCCGATGACGAGCTCCGTGGCCTGACGCTGGGGTCGTGCTCGTCGAACCTCGAGGCCGCGCTGTCGATGGTGCGGCACGGTATCGACGTGAGCGCAGCCTCGGCGCCGGTCACCGCGCTCGAGCACGCGCGCGCCATGGCCGGCCGTGGCTACAGCGTCGATGTGATGCTGCGCTTCTACCGGATGGGCCACGCGTACTTCAGCGAACGAATTCTGACCGGGCTCACCGACTCGATGAGGGACCCGGCCCTTGCCCTTGCGGTGGTCGCACACCTGCAGCACTACGCCTTCGCCTACGTCGACCGCATCTCCAGCGAGGTCGCTGCCGAGTACGTCGCCGAGCTCGACCGGATCCAGACCCAGGCCCGTGCGGCGCGGACGGATGCGGTGCGCACCCTGATCGCCGGCGGACGCATCGACCTCCGCCACGCGGAGCGCACCTTGTCCCACCGGCTCACCGGCTGGCAGACGGCCTTCGTCTGCTGGACCGACAGCGACGACGTCGACCTGGCGCGCGTGGGCGAGGCGGTCGGCGCCC
>JALZDD010000997.1 GCA_030862715.1 Actinomycetota bacterium
GCTGTGACCGGTCTCGAACCGCTGCTTACAGTGCCGAACATGAAGATCACCGTTGTCGGCGTGGGCTACGTCGGGATGTCGCTCGCCGTCCTGCTCGCCCAGAAGCACGAGGTCGTCGTGCTGGACATCTCCCAGGAGCGGGTCGACCTGGTCAACGCGGCCAGGACCCCGATCGAGGACGCCGAGATCACCAGCTTCCTGGCAACCAAGGAGCTCGGCCTGCGCGCAACCCTCGACAAGGAGGACGCCTACGCGGACGCCGCGTACGTCATCGTCGCCACCCCGACGAACTACGACGAGGCCTCGAACTACTTCGACACCTCCAGCGTCGACGGCGTGATCGCCGACGCGGTGAGCTACGCGCCGGAGGCGGCGATCGTGGTGAAGTCGACCATCCCTGTCGGCTACATCGCGGCCAAGCGCGAGCAGCACCCCGAGGCGACGCTCTTCTTCAGCCCCGAGTTCCTCCGCGAGGGCAAGGCGCTCCACGACAACCTGCACCCCTCCCGCATCGTCGTCGGCGACGACTCCCCCGCGGCCAAGGGCTTCGCCGAGCTGCTGCTCGAGGGCTCGCTCGAGCCGGACGTACCGGTGCTGATGACCGGTGCGACCGAGGCAGAGGCGATCAAGCTGTTCGCCAACACCTACCTGGCGCTGCGGGTCGCCTACTTCAACGAGCTCGACACCTACGCCGCCACCCACGGCCTCAACACGACCCAGATCATCGAGGGCGTCGGCCTGGACCCCCGGATCGGGTCGCACTACAACAACCCGAGCTTCGGCTACGGCGGCTACTGCCTGCCCAAGGACACCAGGCAGCTGCAGGCCAACTACCAGGACGTCCCGCAGAACCTCATCTCGGCGATCGTCGAGGCCAACACGACGCGCAAGGACTTCGTCGCCACCGACATCCTGCGGCGCGAGCCGAAGGTGGTCGGCGTCTACCGGCTGATCATGAAGTCCGGCTCGGACAACTTCCGCGAGTCGTCGATCCAGGGCGTGATGAAGCGGATCAAGGCCAAGGGCGTCGAGGTGGTCATCTACGAGCCCGAGCTCGACGAGCCGGAGTTCTTCCACTCCGAGATCATCAAGGACCTCGACGAGTTCAAGCAGCGCGCCGACGTGATCATCGCCAACCGGCGCACCGAGGTGCTCGCCGACGTCGCCGACAAGGTCTACACGCGCGACATCTACGGGCGCGACTGAGGCCCTCCGGCTCAAGAGTTCTGCTCCCGTGAGCGACCTGCGGGTAACGGACCGGTGAATATCGGTTCGCAATGAACCGTGCGCGGATGCGTACAGTTATTGTCGCGTCTTCTGTTCAGTGTCTAGGAATGAGGCAACATCATGGCTGGTGACTCCGAGACCCGCCCCTGGGGTTCGTGGCACGTCATCGACATCGGTCCGGGCTACAAGGTCAAGCGGATCGAGGTGCTGCCCAACAGCCGCCTCTCCTACCAGACCCACACCCACCGCTCCGAGCACTGGGTGGTCATCTACGGCAAGGCGACCTGCATCATCGACGGTGTGACCACCATCGCGGGACCCGGCGAGTCCGTCGACGTCGCCGTCGGCCAGGCCCACCGGATCTGCAACGAGACCGACGAGCCGCTCTCGATCATCGAGGTCCAGCGTGGTGGCTACACCGGCGAGGACGACATCGTCCGCCTCGAGGACGACTTCGGCCGGGCCGAGCAGAAGATCACGGCCGAGGCCTGATTCGGCCTAGGCCAGCAGGCCGAGCAGGTACTTCCCGTAGCCGCTCTTCAGCAGCGGCTGGGCGAGCTCGGAGAGCTCCTCGTCGGAGAGCCAGCCCTGGCGCCAGGCGACCTCTTCGGGGGCGCCGATCTTGGTGCCCTGGCGGTGCTCGATGGCGCGGATGAAGTTGGCGGCCTCGTTGAGGTCCTCGAGGGTGCCGGTGTCGAGCCACGCGGTGCCGCGCGGCAGCACCTCGACCGAGAGGGTGCCGGCCTCGAGGTAGATCCGGTTGAGGTCGGTGATCTCGAGCTCGCCG
>JALZDD010000194.1 GCA_030862715.1 Actinomycetota bacterium
CGCTCATGCCAGAAGCCTATGCGTTCCGGCGTACGCAGCCACCACCCTTTCGCCGTGCGGACCGCACTGCCGGGGGTCAGTCCTCCTCGCCGAGGCCCAGCAGCACGCCGAGACCCCCGAGCGGGTCGAGCAGGCTCTCGGACGGCTCCGGCGTCGCCATCGGCTCACCACTCCCCGACCCGGATGCCGATGGCCGGGCCTTGCGCGGCGCCTTCACCGGCGTCGGCTCGACGGGCGCGCCCGTCGGTCGCGTCGACGGCGACTCGCGCCGGTCCTGCTTCGCCGGCGTGGACGACGAGGTGCTCGCCGCCGTCTCGGACTCGTTCATCGCCGGATAGTCCACCGGCGGCTCATAGGACTTCCGCACGAACGCGATCCCCGATGTCGCCCCTGCGAACAGCGCCGACAGCACGAGCGCCGAGATCCAGGGCGTCCAGCCACGCCACCAAGCTCCGGCGGGGCGCCGAGCCCCGTCGAGATCACTCACTCCCACAACCATCCCCCAGGTTGCGCCGGCACCGTCCGGCGCGCTACGAATCCTAGCGGCGATCGGAGCCTTCCGGGGCGGCGTGGACATCCCCGGATCGAGCGATCTCGAGCAGGAGGTCATGCGCCCGGGTAGCCACCGGATTGGCGGTACGCCGCGCCCCGAGCTCGACCAGCGCGACCAGGTCCGCGGAGCGGGCCAGGTCGAGGGCATCGGTGGCGCTGCCGCCGCGCACCGCGACGTAGCCCTCGAGCACCCCCGAGACGTACGCCGCCTCCCGGTCGAACCGCAGCAGGTTGCCGAGGTCGGCGAAGGGTGAGCCGGCGTGGGCGAACTCCCAGTCCAGCACCGCGCGCACGTGCAGCGTCTCCGGGTCCACGATGAGGTTCTTGGGGTTGAGGTCGCTGTGCACCAGGCTCACCCTGACGACCGTGTCGAGCAGGTCCTGGGCATCGGCGGCGACGTCCCGCAGGCCCTCCAGATCGGCCGGGGACCAGTCGAGACGGTCGGCATAAGACTCGACCCAGTCGGTCAGGTCCAGCGCGAACGCCTCGACCCGCAGGTCCTTGTCGGCGAAGGTCCCAGCGGTCAGGAACGGCATCCCGGCCAGCGTGCCCGCCAGCTCGCCGAGGCAACGCCCGAGCCGACCCTGTTGCGCCTCGTCCAGGTCGGGAAGCAGCAGGTCGCCGCGTACGCCCTCGACGTACTCGGTCACCAGCAGCGCGGGCGTGCCCGTGGCCGGGTCGGCGCGGCGTACCTCGAGGACGTCCGGGACCGGGACGAGGCCCCGCACCAGACGGTGCAGGGCCTCGTGGATCTCCGCGGCCTGCGCCTGGTGGCGCGGGTCGGCGAAGACCCGCACGACCGATCGCTCCCCACCAGCCTCTGCCAGGAACGTCTCGCCCGACCAGCCGCCCTCGAGCGGCCGGAGGCCGCCACTGAGTTCACCGAAGCTCACCCGGCGAGGTTAGCGCCCCACGATCAGGCGCAGGGACGGGTCTTCGGCTCCAGGTAGACCCGGTGGGTGGCCCGCGGGCTGTCCCACATCTTGTTGAAACGGGCGGTGTAGGCGGTGTAGTAGCTCTTCGAGGTGAACCGGAAGGTGACCTCGTCGTTGCTGAACGACGGCGGCGACCAGTTCTCCGAGCCGGTCCAGACGCTGTAGGTGCCCCGGTCCGCGAAGCGGCCGTTGACGCTCATCCACTTGTAGTGGGAGTAGCAGCGCGAGCCGTAGACGATGTTGTCGCCGCTGGTCGACTTCTTCTGGCCCCAGTCCCAGGCGGCGTCGCGCGCCGGGATGCCGACCGCCCTCAGCTTGCGGTAGACCACGTTGCTGGTGACCGAGCCGATCACCCGGACCACGCAGCCGCGCTTCTTCAGCCGGACGACCTCGTCGGCGATGCGCTCGCCACGGCGGCCGTACCAGGCGTACATGTGGATCCGCAGGATCGTCTTGCCCTTGGTGCCGTAGCCGCTCGGTGCGCGGCAGCCGATCAGCCGCAGCCGGTCGATCACCCGGTCACCGCTGCCACGAGCGTAGATCTCGTCGCTGGTCGTGCCCGGACGCGTGCGCTGGAAGCCGACGGAGGTGCCGCCACCGGACCACGACACGTAGCGCGGCGAGGCCTTCCTGTCAGCCTTCAGCTCATTGAACATCCGCAGCCAGGTCTTCCACAGGCTGTCGTTGGCGTAGATCGTCTGGGCGTCGTTCCACTGCGAACCGGCCGCGCCGCCACCGAGGTTGCCGGAGCTGTTGATGATGACGTTGCGCTTGGAGCCGATCTGGGTGAACGAGTGGATCTTGATGTGCAGGTTGCCCGTGTCGTAGCCGCGGCAGGCGCCGGCGCAGCCGTAGATGAAGCTCGGCCGGGAGCGCCTGGTGCCGAGCTGGGCGGCCAAGTTCCGCTCCCCGCTGCTCCACATCTTCCGGTTGACCAGGATCTGCACGTGCACTCCGCGCTTGTGCGCGGCGATGAGGTGCTTGACGGTGTCGGCGCGGTCCAGGTTGTAGGTGACGAACCGGATGTAGGAGCCCTTGGCCGCGTAGCGGATGCTGTTGTTGATCCGGTGGACGATGAAGTTGCGCTGCGTCGAGTCGCCGGTCGGGTTGTTGAAGAACGGCCCCGCCGGGGGCGTCCAGGTCGCCGCGGTCGCCGGCGTCGAAACCACGGACATCGTCGCCATGACCAGGGCAGCCACGCAGCCAGCCACAGCCGAAGCGATCGAGATCTTCCGGGTCGTCCTCGACCTCAGCGCATTCACCCACATGCGGCCGGACTATACCCAGCGACGTATGGCCCGCAACGACAATTCCCAGAACAAGACGCCAAACCGAAAGAAACCCGCCTCCGAGCCGTGCTCGGAGGCGGGTTTCGGGACGAACGTCACACCTTGACTCAGCCCTTAGCTGCCTTCACGGCCTCGGTGACGGCCGGGAGAACGGTGTGCAGATCGCCCACCACACCGAAGTCGACGAGCTCGAAGATCGGTGCCTCCTCGTCCTTGTTGACCGCGACGATGGTCTTCGAGGTCTGCATACCGGCACGGTGCTGGATCGCACCGGAGATCCCGTTGGCCACGTAGAGCTGCGGGGAGACGGTCTTACCGGTCTGGCCGACCTGGAAGGTGTGCGGCATCCAGCCCGAGTCGACCGCGGCACGCGAGGCACCCACAGCGGCACCGAGCGC
>JALZDD010001013.1 GCA_030862715.1 Actinomycetota bacterium
CCGAGGTCTACGGGGAGCCCGAGGAGCATCCGCAGCGCGAGGAGTACTGGGGCCACGTCAACCCGATCGGCGTACGCAGCGTCTACGACGAGGGCAAGCGGTTCGCGGAGGCGACCACGATGGCCTATGCCCGCGAGCGGGGTGTCGATGTCGCGGTGGCGCGCCTCTTCAACACCTACGGCCCGCGGATGAGCCTCGACGACGGCCGGGTCGTGCCGGCCTTCCTCGGCCAGGCGCTGAGTGGAGCGCCGCTGACGGTCGCCGGCGACGGCTCGCAGACACGGTCGCTGTGCTGGGTCGAGGACACCGTCGAGGGCCTGCTGCGGCTCGCCTGCGCCGATGTGGCCGGACCGGTCAACATCGGCAACGACCACGAGGTCACCATGCTCGAGCTGGCCCGGATGATCATCGAGCTGACCGGTTCCGAGTCACGGATCCATCACGTGGCGCTGCCGGCGGACGACCCGCACGTACGCCGGCCCGACCTGACCCGCGCCCGGCTGCTGCTCGGCTGGGAGCCGGAGATGCCGCTCGAGGAAGGGCTCAAGCGAACGGCGCGGTGGCGTGAGGAGACGCAGTCGCATGTCGCAACAGACGCAGAGCCGGTGCGGTGACCTCGCTGACGCTCAGCCGCAGCAGGGCGGGGTCGGGATCGGAGCCGTGCGGGTCTCCAGGACCGGTGCCTCGCCAGAGCGCGATGTGAGGACCGGGCGGCGGACCCCAGAGGGCGGGCGGGGTGGGGCCGAACAGGGTCACCGACGGCGTTGCGAACGCCGGAGCCAGATGAGCGATACCGGTGTCGCCGCTGATCAGCAGGTGCGCGCCGGCGACCAGGGCCGCGAGCCCGATCAGGTCGGTGGTGCCGGCCAGGTTCGCGTCGGGTGCGAGACCGGCCCGGCGACGTACGTCCTCGGCCAGGTCGCGTTCGCCCGATGACCCGGTGATGAGGACCGGGATCCCGGCGATCGCCAGGCGGGTGGCCAGCTCGGCGAAGCGGTCCGGAGGCCAGCAGCGGCTCCCGGAGGCGGCGCCGGGATGGATGAGGATCGCGGGCTCGCGCGGTGCTGGGACCGGGGGCTGCGCGAGCCGTACGTCGTCCGGGCTGCCCTCGGCGCCGAGGGTCTCGGCGAGCAGTCGGCACCAGCGCTCCCGTTCGTGTTCGGTCGGGTCCCAGGCGGGTCCGCCAGGTTCGCCGAAGCCGATCAGACGCTCTGGGCGGAGGTCGCGGAGCAGGTTGCGCGAGGCGGGGCCGTTGCCGTGCAGGTCGACGGCGATGTCCGGAGGAGGGCCCGTCCAGGCGACCGGCTCGAGCTCCTCGGTGGGGATGACCTGGTCGACGACGGCGGCGAGCTCGATCAACCGGGTCTGGGCCGCGGGCGCCGCGAGGACGATGCGGTGTCGCGGCAGCGCGCGGCGGAGCGCACGCAGCGCCGGCACCCCGGCGAGCAGGTCGCCGAGTCCGAGCGCGCGGTAGATGAGCGCCGTCCTCATCGACCCGGAGTGGCCCGCGCGGTCTCGATCAGCGAGGTGGTGGAGTGACCGTCGTAGAAGGGCACGACGACCGTCCGTCCGCCCCAGGTCGCCAGCAGGTCGCTCTCGGGGAGGTCGTCCTCGGCGTAGTCACCGCCCTTGACCCAGATGTCGGGGCGGATCCGGCAGAGCACGTGCATCGGGGTGTCCTCGTCGAAGACGACCACGTCGTCGACGCAGTCGAGCGCGGCCAGCAGCCGGGCGCGGTCCCGTTCGGGGACGACCGGGCGGTCCTCGCCCTTGAGGCGGCGGACGGAGGCGTCGGAGTTGAGGCACACGATCAGGCGGTCGCCGAGCCGCCGGGCCGCCTGGAGGGTGGCGACGTGCCCGGCGTGGAGGAGGTCGAAGCACCCACCGGTGGCGACGATCGTACGTTCCTTGGCTCCCCGGTCGACGGGCGTGAACGAGGCGGCCCCGCCCGAGCCCACGAAGTCGCCGGCGGCCTCGACGGCGGTCTTGACGGCCGCCTCGGTCGCCGTGGTCCCGGTGAGGCTCGCTGTCACGGTGGCCGCGAAGCGGTCGCCGGCCCCGCAGGTGTCGTGGGGCCCGACGGTGGGGGCAGGGATCATCAGTGGCGCAGCCTGGCCCTCGGCCAGGACGGCGCCGTCCGATCCCAGGGTGACGCAGACCGCCTGGGCCCGCCAGGCGTCCACCAGGGCAGCCGCATGCTCGCTCGCATCCGTGCCCGCGGCCTGGCCGGCGAAGGCGGCCGCCTCGGCCCGGTTGGGGGTGGCGAGACGTACGCCGGGGATCGGCGCCTCTCCACGCGGATGCGGGTCCCAGACGATGGGGGTCGACGTGGCCTTGGCGACGCCGGTCAGGGCGCGGCGCAGGTTGTCGACGCTCGTGATTCCCTGGCCGTAGTCGGAGATGAGGACCGCGTCGGCCGCGCTGATCGCGTCGAGCGCATCGGGCGGGATGGGCTCGATCGAGCCGCAGGCACCCTCGTCCAGCCGTGCGACCGGCCGCTGGTCGGCGATGATCCGGCGCTTGACCGGGGTGCTGCCGTCCTGGGGAACGGCGAGGACGGTGACGCCCGCGTCGCGGCACAGCTCGTGGATCCGTGAGCCTGCTGCATCGGCCGCGAGCGCCGTCACCAGGACCACGTCGTGACCGTCGGCGGCGGCCAGCGCTGCTGCCAGCGCGGCCCCACCGGGGCGCAGCCGCTCCTTCGGATCGTCGATGACCGGCGCGTTCGCCTCGGGCAGGCGGCGGCGTACGTCTCCGGTGACGTCCACATCGAGCAGGGCGTCCCCGACGACGACCATCCTGAGGCTCATCGCAACACCTCCAGGTCCTCGACCGAGCGCCTTGCCGGCTCACCGACGCCGAGCTCGCGGTCGAGGGCGGCGCACATGATGTGCAGCGCGACCAGGTGCATCTCCTGCACGGTGGCGGTGAAGCGGGCCTCGACGGAGCAGTGCTCGTCCGAGAGATCGGCCAGCGGGTTGGGGACCGGTCCGGTCATCGACCAGACCCGCAGTCCCGCCCGGCGCCCACGACGGGCGGCGGCGAGCAGGTTGCCGCTGCGACCGCTGGTGGACATCAGGACGAGTACGTCACCGGGCCGGCCGTGGGCCTCGACCTGACGGGCGAAGAGCTCCTCGGGCGGATAGTCGTTGCCGATGGCGGTCAGGCTGGACGTCTCCGCGGAGAGGCAGATCGCCGAGAACGGGGCGCGGTCCTCGCGGTAGCGGCCGACCAGCTCCGCGGTCAAATGCTGGGCCTGGGCGGCGCTGCCCCCGTTGCCCGCGGCGAGGAGCCGGTTGCCCGACTCGAGGATGTGTGCGAGGCGTACGCCCCATTCGTCGGCGATGTCGACGCAGCCGTCGAACCGACGCAGA
>JALZDD010000208.1 GCA_030862715.1 Actinomycetota bacterium
CCACCCATGTGCCCGCCGCGACTGCCCTGCGGGCGCGGTCCACCCCGACCGGGAGGAAAGACACCCCATGACTTCCACTGCTCACCCGGAACTCGAAGGACTCGGTGTCTACGAGTTCGGCTGGGCCGACTCCGACGCCGCGGGCGCTTCCGCGCGGCGCGGCATCTCGCCGCAGGTGGTCGCCGACATCTCGGCGCTGAAGGGCGAGCCCGAATGGATGCTCCAGCGCCGCCAGCGCGGGCTGCAGCTCTTCGAGCGCAAGCCCATGCCGACGTGGGGCGCCGATCTCTCCGAGATCGACTTCGACAACATCAAGTACTTCGTCCGCTCCACCGAGAAGCAGGCCACCACCTGGGACGAGCTTCCCGAGGACATCAAGAACACCTACGACCGGCTCGGCATCCCGGAGGCGGAGAAGCAGCGCCTGGTCGCCGGTGTCGCCGCGCAGTACGAGTCGGAGGTCGTCTACCACTCGATCCGCGAGGACCTCGAAGCCCAGGGCGTGCTCTTCCTCGACACCGACACCGCGCTCAAGGAGCACCCGGAGATCTTCCAGGAGTACTTCGGCACGGTGATCCCGGTCGGCGACAACAAGTTCGCCGCGCTGAACACCGCCGTGTGGTCGGGTGGCTCCTTCATCTACGTGCCGAAGGGTGTCCACGTCGACATCCCGCTGCAGGCCTACTTCCGGATCAACACCGAGAACATGGGCCAGTTCGAGCGGACGCTGATCATCGCCGACGAGGGCTCCTCCGTGCACTACGTCGAGGGCTGCACCGCGCCGATCTACAGCTCCGACTCGCTGCACAGCGCCGTCGTCGAGATCATCGTCAAGAAGGACGCGCACGTCCGCTACACGACCATCCAGAACTGGTCGAACAACGTCTACAACCTGGTCACCAAGCGCACCGCTGTGCACGAGGGCGGCCGCATGGAGTGGATCGACGGCAACATCGGCTCCAAGGTCACCATGAAGTACCCGGCCTGCTACCTGCTCGGCGAGCGCGCCTCCGGCGAGACGCTGTCGATCGCCTTCGCCGGCGAGGGCCAGCACCAGGACGCGGGCGCCAAGATGGTGCACGCCGCCCCGAACACCTCCTCGTCGATCCTGTCGAAGAGCGTTGCGCGTGGCGGTGGCCGCACGTCCTACCGTGGCCTGATCCAGATCAACGAGGGCGCCCACGGCTCCAAGTCCAACGTGCTGTGCGACGCGCTCCTGGTCGACCAGATCTCCCGCTCGGACACCTACCCCTACGTCGACATCCGCGAGGACGACGTCTCGATGGGTCACGAGGCCTCGGTCTCGAAGGTCTCCGACGACCAGCTGTTCTACCTGATGTCCCGCGGCATGGCCGAGGACGAGGCGATGGCGATGATCGTGCGCGGCTTCGTCGAGCCGATCGCCAAGGAGCTCCCGATGGAGTACGCCCTCGAGCTCAACCGCCTGATCGAACTGCAGATGGAAGGAGCGGTCGGCTGATGACCGCAGCTGTGCAGGAGGCTCTGGAGCTCGACAAGGTCGAGTCCCACCTCCACCCCGAAGGCTCTTTCGACGTCGAGGCGCACGAGGTGCCGAAGGGTCGCGAGGAGATCTGGCGGTTCACCCCGCTCAAGCGCCTCAAGGGCATCCACAACGACGCCCCGTTCGCCGACGGCGCGACCAAGGTGGAGGTCGAGGCGGCCTCCGGGGTGACCGTCGAGACCGTGGCGGCCGACGATGACGTACGCGGCAGCTCGGGTCTGGTTCCGACCGACCGCGTCTCGGCGCGGGCCTGGGCGGCCAGCACCGGTGCGACCCTCGTGCGGATCCCGACCGACACCGTCGTCGAGGGCGCGACCGTGATCCGCCATCACGGCACTGGCTCGGAGACCGCCGGCGCCGGTCATGCGGTGATCGTCGCGGAGAAGTTCGCCAAGGCGACCGTCGTGCTGGTCTTCGAGGGCTCCGCCGTCGTCGCCGACAACATCGAGATCGTCGTCGAGGACGGCGCCGACCTCACCGTCGTCTCCGTGCAGGACTGGGCCGACGACGCCGTCCACCTCTCCACCCAGCACGCCAAGGTCGGCCGCGACGCCAACCTCAAGCACGTCTCGGTGAGCTTCGGCGGCGACGTGGTGCGCCACGACTTCTCCGCGGAGTACTCCGGCCCCGGCGGCTCCGTCGAGTCGCTCGGCCTCTACTTCGCCGACGCCGGTCAGCACATCGAGCACCGTCTCTTCGTCGACCACACCGCCCCGAAGACCAAGTCCCACGTGGTCTACAAGGGCGCGCTGCAGGGCGAGAAGGCCCACGCGGTCTGGATCGGCAACGTGCTGATCCGCAAGGAGGCCGAGGGCATCGAGACGTACGAGGAGAACCGCAACCTCATCCTCACCGACGGTGCCTGGGCCGACTCCGTGCCCAACCTGGAGATCGAGACCGGCGAGATCGAGGGCGCGGGTCACGCGTCGGCGATCGGCCGTTTCGACGACGAGCAGCTCTTCTACCTGCAGAGCCGCGGCATCTCCGAGACCGAGGCCAAGCGCCTGGTCGTGCACGGCTTCTTCAACGACCTGATCCGTCAGATCGGTGTCCCCGAGCTCGAGGAGAAGCTGACCAGCACGGTCGAGGCCGAGCTCGCCAAGAACATCAACACCCTTATCGAGAAGGACGCAACCGCATGAGCACGCTTGAGATCAAGGACCTCACGGTCTCGGTCAACACCGAGGACGGTGCCAAGGAGATCCTCAAGGGCGTGACCCTGACGATCAACTCCGGCGAGACCCACGCGATCATGGGCCCCAACGGCTCGGGCAAGTCGACGCTTGCCTACTCGATCGCCGGCCACCCGAAGTACACCATCACCGGCGGCACCGTCACCCTCGACGGTGAGGACGTCCTCGAGATGTCGGTCGACGAGCGCGCCAAGGCCGGTCTCTTCCTGGCGATGCAGTATCCCGTCGAGGTCCCCGGCGTGAGCGTGGCCAACTTCCTGCGCACCGCGAAGACGGCGCTGGACGGCGAGGCCCCCAAGCTGCGTACGTGGGTCAAGGACGTCAACGGTGCGATGAACAAGATGCACCTGGACCCGACCTTCTCGCAGCGCTCGGTCAACGAGGGCTTCTCCGGTGGCGAGAAGAAGCGTCACGAGATCGCCCAGCTCGACATCCTCGACCCGGCCTTCGCGCTGCTCGACGAGATCGACTCCGGCCTCGACATCGACGCGCTCAAGGTCGTCTCCGAGGGGATCAACGACTTCCGTGCCCGCGATGGCAAGTCGGTCCTGCTGATCACCCACTACACCCGCATCCTGCGCTACATCAAGCCCGACCACGTGCACGTCTTCGTGGCCGGCCGGATCGCGGAGTCGGGTGGGCCGGACCTGGCCGAGGAGCTGGAGGCCAACGGCTACGAGAAGTACGTCGCGGCAGGGGTCTGACATGAAGGGTCTGCTGCCCGACCTGGATCTGGTCCGCAAGGACTTCCCGATCCTGGAGCGCACCTTTGACGGCGGCGAGACCCCGCTGGTCTACCTCGACAGCGCCAACACCTCGCAGAAGCCGCAGATCGTGATCGACACCATGGTCGACCACCTGGAGCGGCACAACGCCAACATCGCCCGGGCGATGCACCACCTGGGTGCCGAGGCCACCGAGGCGTTCGAGACCGCGCGCGACAAGGTGGCGACCTTCATCGGCGCGCCGGAGCGCGACGAGGTGATCTTCACCAAGAACGCCTCTGAGGCGCTCAACCTGGTCGCCAACACCGTTCCGCTGGCCTCCGGCGACGTGGTGGTCACCACCGAGATGGAGCACCACTCCAACATCGTTCCGTGGCAGCTCGCCACGCAGCGCGCGGGTGCGACGTTGAAGTGGTTCGGGCTCACCGACGCCGGTGAGCTGGACCTGTCGAACATCGACGAGCTGATCACGCCGGCGACCAAGATCGTCGCGCTGACCTGGGTCTCCAACATGCTCGGCACGATCAACCCCATCGCCGAGATCGCCCGTAAGGCCCACGAGGTCGGTGCCCTGGTCGTCGTCGACGCCGCACAGGCCGCCCCGGTGCTGCCGATCGATCTGGCCGGCATGGCCGAGGAGGAGCGCCCCGACTTCCTCGCCTTCACCGGCCACAAGGTCGTCGGCCCGACCGGCATCGGCGTGCTGTGGGGCCGGCGTGCCGCGCTCGAGGCGCTGCCGCCGTTCCTCGGTGGTGGCGAGATGATCGCGACGGTGTCGATGGAGAAGTCGACCTACGCGCCGATCCCGCACAAGTTCGAGGCCGGCACCCCGCCGATCGCCGAGGCCGTGGGTCTCGGTGCGGCGCTGGAATACCTCATGCACCTCGGCATGGAGAACGTCCACGCCCACGAGCATGCGATCACCGCCTACGCGCTGGAGCGCCTCGCGACCGTCCCGGGCGTGACCGTGCTCGGCCCGGCCGACGCGGCCAAGCGCGGCGGCGCGATCGCCTTCGAGCTCGACGGGGTGCACCCGCACGACGTCGCGCAGGTCCTCGACTCCAAGGGCGTCGCCATCCGCGCCGGGCACCACTGCGCCAAGCCGGCCCACCAGCGGTTCGGCGTACAGGCCTCCAACCGGATGTCGTCCTACCTCTACACCACGCCCGCCGAGATCGACGCGCTGGTCGAGGGGTTGGAATACGTACGCACGTTCTTCAAGTTGGACAAGTGATGACTGCCGCGAACCTCGAGAGTATGTACCAGGAGATCATCCTGGACCATTACAAGAACCCGCACGGAAAGGGTCTTCGCGACCCCTTCGAGGCGGAGGTTCACCACGTCAACCCGACCTGTGGTGACGAGATCACCCTGCGGCTCCACGTGGACGGCGGCAAGATCGAGGACATCTCCTACGACGCCCTCGGCTGCTCGATCTCGCAGGCATCTGCCTCCGTGCTCAACGACCTGGTCGTCGGCAAGACGGTGGATGAGGCGATGGTCATCCACGAGGAGTTCCTGCGGCTGATGCAGGGCAAGGGCCAGGTGGAGCCCGACGAGGACATTCTGGAGGACGGCATCGCCTTCGC
>JALZDD010000214.1 GCA_030862715.1 Actinomycetota bacterium
CCGCAACGGCAACATGTCCGACGACGACTGGAACAAGCTGGCCCGCAAGATGGGCGAGGTCTCCAGCGCGCCGATGTTCATCGACGACAGCCCCAACATGACGATGATGGAGATCCGGAGCAAGGCCAGAAGGCTCAAGCAGCGCCACGATCTCCGGCTCATCGTGATCGACTACCTCCAACTGATGAGCTCCGGCAAGAAGGTTGAGTCCCGTCAGCTCGAGGTCTCCGAGTTCTCCCGCCAGATCAAGCTGCTGGCCAAGGAGCTCGAGGTCCCGATCATCGCGTTGTCCCAGCTCAACCGTGGTTCCGAGCAGCGCGCCGACAAGCGCCCGGCCGTCTCCGACCTCCGTGAGTCAGGCTCGCTGGAGCAGGATGCGGACATGGTGGTCCTCCTCCACCGCGACGACGTCTACGAGAAGGAGTCGACCCGCCCCGGCGAGGCCGACGTGATCATCGCCAAGCACCGCAACGGCCCTACCCGCGACCTCGTCGTCGCCTTCCAGGGCCACTACAGCCGCTTCGTCGACATGGCCCACTGACTCCGGCCGGGTGTCATCGCCGTGATGGCGAAGACCGTCGGCTAGGAAACTCGGCCCAGCTTGTCCGGCGCCATCTGCCACATGATCTGGTCGATCCCGTCGGCCGAGGCGGAGATCGAGAGAACCGCGGCCGGCTCGCCGCTGCGTCGCATGAGCAGGCCTGGAAGCCCGTTGACCGGCAACCATTCCAAAGTGACCTCCGGCCACCACCGGTCGGACCAACCGGCGAGGAACCGGGCGACGTTGTCGCGCCCATGGACCGGTCTCCGGGCGGCGCTTGGCACGATCCCGGCACCGTCGGAGCGGCTGACCACGTCCTCGCTCAACAGGGCTTCGAGGCGTTTGACCTCGCCGTCGCGTGCCGCGGAGACGAAGGCGGTGAGCAGCCGCTGGTGCTCCGCCGTGTCGACCGGTTGCTTTCGGCCGGATCCGATGTGCTTCTTCGCCCGGCTGACGAGTTGGCGCGCATTGGCCACCGACACCGAGAGGATCTCGGCGATCTGGTCATAGGAGTAGTCGAACGCCTCCCGCAGGACGTACGCCGCCCGCTGCTCGGGTCCGAGGCTCTCCATCAGCAGCAAGGTGGCGAGCTCCAGCGCCTCGGCTCGCTCGGCCCCGAGGGTGGGATCCTCGGCGGTGCTGACCGGTTCGGGCAACCACGGGCCGACGTACGTCTCGTGACGGGCCCTGGCGGACTCGACGGAGTTGATCGCGAGCCTGGTCGTCACCGTGGTGAGGAAGGCAGAGGGGTTGCGAACCGACGTCCGGTCGCACTGCTGCCAGCGCAGCCATGCTTCCTGCACGATGTCCTCGGCCTCGGCCGCGCTACCGAGGATCCGGTAAGAGACACCGAAGAGCTGGGGCCGCACCTCGTTGAAAGCCTGGACGGCATCATCCAGCTCATCGACCGGCACCATCGAGGATCCTCTCGTCGTCAGGGGTCAATCATGACCTGCCGTGCCGTGCTGGTCGATGAGCTCGCGGACCGTGTCTGTGGTCCGGCCGAGATGGCTGCGCCCGTCCGGGAGGTACGCGACCGGGCTGATGTAGCTGTTCGGGCCGACATGCGTCGCCGGATCGAGCGCGATCACGCTCACCTTCCCGGCCGCGATGGCCCGGTTCCAGCTGCTTGCCCGATAGAGCGGCCAGCGCTGGAGGAAGAGCTTCTCGCCGAGCCGCTGGATCCAGTCCTGTCGACTGGTGATCTCATGGATGTGAGCGGCGTGCCGCAGATCGTTCGCTCCGTTGTGGAAGCCTCCGATGTTGATCACCAGCGGCTCGACACCGAGCCGCTCGTAGATGACCGCGACCGCGCCGGTGGCGACCTGCGCGCCCCCGCTGTAGGAGAGCAGGACGACAGGCGGCCCGTCCGTGCTGGGGTAGCCGGCCAAGCGCAGATGGTCGACGATCTGCTTACCCACCGCATCGTTGTACAGCGGACGGTAGCGGCGGTCGGCCGCGACGAAGGTCTGCATCACGTTGTGCAGGAAGAGCACGATGCCGATCCTCCGCCGCAACCAGTTCCACAGGGGACGGTCGGCGAGGGGTGCTGCGAGCGGGGAGTACGGCTGTACCTGCCCGAGCACGCGCAGATCGGGTGCGTCCGCGAGCAGAGCCGCTACCAGCTGGCCGCCGTCGCGGGTGTCGTGGAAGCGCCGCTTCCCGATCCCGTCGAGATAGACCAGGTACGCCGCAGGTGGGAGGGCGCTGTCGGCGCCGCGCGCGAAGGGCACCGTCGGAGGCAAGGACGGGCGGGGAGCGCGCCACCCGGTGGTGTAGATGAGCACCTCATGACGGGCCAGGAGCCCCTCGGCCAGAAGCGCGAGGCCGAGCAGCATCACCACCAGCAGGAGCCAGGTCATCGCCGAGCCGCTCTCGTGCCCACCCGGGAGACGGCCCGCCGTACGGACTCGACGCTCGCGGCCAGTCCAACTCCGGCTCCGATGACACAGACGGCGCTGAGCCAGAGGTCGGACCCGGTGGCGGCTGACAGACTCCCCGTGAGGCCGGCGCCGACTCCGGTGAGGAGCAGGAGATGGAGGCCCGGACCGAGCAGCGGGAACGCCAGCACCCCGGCGAGGAGCAGCGGAGCGACCGATGCCGGAGTCCAGGTCAGCACGCCGGCGCTCTCCTGGGGTGCCTCCGGGAGCAGGTGCGCGAGCGCCCAGGTGACCACCGGCCACAGGGCGATCACGCCGCTCTCCACGACGGTGCCCGTGGCCAACAACCCGGCGATGGCCGGCTTGGACACGTGTCCCCGCCTGGCCACCAGGGGGAGGACGCGCCCTGCGGCCTCGGAGAGGCCGCTCAGCACGACGATGACCAGCACCGCCGTTGTCATCGCATGCTCGCTCTGCTCGTCGAGACATGCGCCTCCAGTTCATCGGCGGCGCGTACGTAGCCTCCCGCCGCATGCTGCAGCGCCTGCATGCGCTGGGCCGATGCCGTGAATCCAGGCTCTCCGAGCAGCCGCCGGGCGAGGGCACTCATGGTCGCCGAGGCGACCGCCGATCCCGCCGGCACGGCGAGACCGGCGCCGAGATCGACCACCCGCTGGGCGACATCCGGCTGGTCCGCGCCCTGCGGCAGGAGGAGCATCGGTGTGCCGGCGTACAGCGACTCGTTGACACTGTTCATCCCGGCATGGGTGACGAAGAGCGCCGCGTGCTGGAGCACCTCGGGCTGAGGAACGTGCGTGTGGGCCAACACGTTCGAGGGCAGTTCCCCGAGGTGGGCCGGGTCGGCGCGTCCCGTCGAGAGCACGACGGTCCCTGCCAACGGGCTCAAGGCGCGGACGAGGGTGCGCGTCAGCTGAGCGTCGCCGCTGAAGATCGTCCCCAGCGAGACGTACACCACGGGGTCCCGCAGGGCGTGGAACGGGAACGGCTCGGTCTGGATGCGGGCACCGATGCTGGGTCCGACGAAACGGAAGGAACCATCGAGCGAGTCGACGTCGGGCTGGAACTCGCGTGAGGTGAAGACCAGGTTCAGGGGTTCGCGGATGGCCGCGATGTCCACCAGTGGAAGCCCCCTCGTGTCGTGACGCCGCGACAGTGACCACCGGGCACCGGCGAGCCGTCCGGCCGTACGTGGCCTCCGCAGCGCTGCCCGGAGGAGGTCGGCCCCGGCGCGGCTCGGGCTTGGAACGGCGGCATTGAAGGCGAGCGTCGTCCACAGCGCCACTGCCGGCACACCGAGCTCCCGGGCGGCCACCGCCCCTATCAGGCTGGAGGCGTCGTGGACGATGAGGTCGGGCTTGATTCGGCGGAGATCGTCGAGCACGGTCGGAAGCCCTTCGAGCGCGCCCTCGGCGAGCGCTGCCAGGAGCGTGAGCGGAATCGGCGGATCAGGAGGTGGCTGGTCTCCGGCCGGGTCGGGAAGGACCGTCGCCCCCGCTGCCTCGAGCGTGGCCGCGTACGTCGGGGAGCTGTGGTAGGTCACCGTGTGTCCTCTCCCGACGAGCTCGGCCACCAGCGGCAACGTCGGGTTGATTCGTCCCTGCATGGCGATGTTGAGGAACGAGATCGTGCTCATCTGGCCGTCCTTCCCGGCTCCTGGGTGGAGCCCTCACGTGACCGACCGGACAGCCGGGGCGACTGTGACAGATCGCGGACCTGGCTGGGATCACGGTTGAAGGCCTGTTCGCCGGACCATCTGTCACAGATCGGAGATCTGTCCGGTCGTCGGTGGTGAGCGACGTTCCGGATCGGCCGGGACGCGGGATGGAAGGAACACCATGAAGATCATCGTGATCGGCGGAACCGGCCTCATCGGCTCGAAGCTCGTCCGGAAGCTTGGCGAACACGGCCACGAAGCGGTGCCTGCCTCACCCGCCTCAGGGGTCAACACTCTGACCGGCGAAGGGCTGGCCGAGGTGCTGGAGGGCGCTCAGGTCCTGGTGGACGTCTCGAACTCGCCCTCGTTCGCCGACGACGCCGTGCTGGACTTCTTCCGTACGTCCACCGGGAACCTTCTCGCCGCCGAGGAGGAGGCCGGGGTCGGACACCATGTGGCGTTGTCGGTGGTCGGCACCGAGCGTCTCGCCGAGAGTGGCTACTTCCGCGCGAAGATCGAGCAGGAGAGGCTCATCAAGGAGTCCGGACGGCCGTACTCGATCGTGCACGCCACGCAGTTCTTCGAGTTCGTGGGCAGCATCGCCCAGGCGGCGACCGAGGGAAACACCGTCCGGCTGTCGGATGCGCGGATCCAGCCCATCGCCGGCGAGGACGTGGCCGCCGCGGTTGGCCGAGTCTCCGTGGGCACACCGTTGAACGGCACCGTCGAGGTGGCCGGTCCCGAGCAGTTCGGTATCGACGAGCTGATCCGCACCGGGCTGACCTATCGCGGGGACGCCCGTGAGGTCGTCACCGACCCGGAAGCACGCTACTTCGGTGCCAGGCTGGACAAGGACATGCTCCTGCCGGGTCCCGACGCGCAGCTGGCGCCCACCCGGTTCGCCGACTGGCTGCCGCTGAACCCGCCGCCGGCGAAGTGACCGCGACGAACTCGTCGAACAGGTCTCTCGTGGCGAGCCGGCAGCCCTCCAAGAACCTCTAGAGGCTG
>JALZDD010000240.1 GCA_030862715.1 Actinomycetota bacterium
CGTACGGAGGTGCCAGCAGCTCCAGCGCCTTCTTGCCGGAGTCGACCCAGGTGACGTCATAGCCCTCACGCTGGAGCGTGCGCACCAGGGGAGCAGCGATGTCCTCTTGGTCTTCTACGACAAGCACAGAGTTCGACATGAAGAGAACAATAGTTACAGCCCCGTAGGGCTTGTGAAGAGATCCCCCCTTTCAGATAAGCGCGTGATCACATCGTTAGGTCCCAGCTGGTCGATACCGAGGGCATCCTCGGCCCCTTCCGCGACCTCGTCCCAGGTGACCGGGGCCGCGACCGTCGGGGTCCCCTTGCCCCGCAGCGAGTAGGGACAGATCGTCGTCTTCGATCCCGAGTTCTGCGACCAGTCCAGGAAAACCTTGCCTGACCTGCGACTTTTGGTCATCGTCGCGGTGACCTTGCGCGGGTGGGCCTTCTGCAGGTCCTCGGCGATCTCCTTGGCCAGCGCGGTGGCGACGTCCGGCTCGACGGGTTCCGGCAGGGCGGCGTACAGGTGGACGCCCTTGCTCCCGCTGAGCACCGGGGTCGCGGCGAGGTCACGGGCGCCGAGCGCCTCACGCACGAGCAGCGCCACCTCGCAGCACTCCTGCAGACCGGCCGGCTCGCCGGGGTCGAGGTCGATCACGATCCGGTTCGCACCGGCCGGGGTGCCGTCGGTGCCGACCGTCCACTGGTGGACGTGCAGCTCCAGCGCGGAGAGGTTCGCGGCCCAGGTGAGCGCGGCGAGGCTGTCGAGGATCGGAAAGGTGAGTGTTCCCTCCCTGTGGTCGGCGGTTCGGGATCCCGTTGTCGGAACGACGACGGTGCGGACCCAGCTGGGGGTGCCGGCCGGCGCGTTCTTCTCGAAGAACGACATGTCGCCGATGCCGTGCGGCCAGCGGATCCTCGTCACGGCGCGGTCCTTGAGCTGCGGCAGGAGCGCCGGCGCGACCTGGGCGTAGTAGTTGAGCACCTCGCCCTTCGTCATGCCCGTACGCGGATAGAGCACCTTGCTGAGGCTGGTCAGGGTCAGGACCCGACCGTCGACCTCGACACGTACCTCTTCTCGTTCGACCATCACAGATCCTCCGGTGAGACGTCGTCCCTGATGCCGATGAAGCTCGGCTGCCGCAGCCGGCCCTTGTAGCTCGCCGCCGCGACGGCCGTGCCGTGGGTCTCCACCTCGACGACGAGGAGCGGCTCGACCCAATGAGTGCCGCGGGTGTCGATCGGCGGCACTCCCCCGTCGGGGTCGACGTCGGGACCGGCGAAGGGGTTCCGGCCGGTCTCGCGGAGCAGCTCCCCGAGCCGCTGGGCCCGCTTGCCAGTGATGCCGCTGCCGACCCGCCCGCGGTAGATGAGCCCGTCGGGCGTCGGCTGCCCGACGAGCAGGGCGCCGAGGCGCTCGGTGCCGCCTTCGGTGCCGACCTCGGGTCGCCAGCCGCCGACCACCAGCGAGGCCCGGTAGCGGTGGGCCAGCTTGATCCAGTCCTTGCTCCGCTCCCCCGGCCGGTAGCGGCTGCCGCGACGCTTCGACACGATCCCCTCCAGCCCCTGCGCCCGCGTCACCTCGTGGATCATCCGGCCGTCGTCGTAGGTTGCCGGCACCTGCCAGGAGCCCAGGTCGCCGTCGGCATGGACGGACTCGAGGGTCTTGCGACGCTCCGTCCAGGGCTCCTCGATGAGCAGGCGCCCGTCGAGCCGGAGAAGATCGAAGACCATGTACGTCGCGGGGATCCTCTCCGCGAACCGCGCCGCCCGACCGACGTCGCGGTTGTGCATCCGGTCCATCAGCACCCGGAAGTCGGGCAGCCCGGCCTCGTTGAGCGCGATCACCTCGCCGTCGACGAGCACATCCCGCGCCGGGCCGGTCGCGATCTCGGGCCAGGCAGGGGTCGCGTCGTTGTCGTTGCGTGTGGTCAGCCGGGTCTGCGTACGTCCTTCCGGGCTGTCGCCGAGGAGGCGGATCCCGTCCCACTTGACCTCATGGACCCACTCCTCCCCCGGAGGAACGTGGGCGCCAGGGGTGGCGAGCATGGGACGCATGCATCCATCTTGCCTGCATTCCGATCGTTCGCCGGTGTGACGCATGTGGTTAAGGGGTACCGAGAAAGCGGAATCCGGCAGATACTGGGCAAGTCGTTGCCATTGCGGAGGGAGTCACCATGCGTGCGATCTGGAAGGGCGCGGTGTCGTTCGGGCTGGTCAGCGTGCCCGTGAAGCTCTATTCGGCGACGGAGTCCCACGACGTCTCCTTCCGTCAGGTGCACCAGGCCGACGGGGGCCGGATCCGCTATCAGCGGATCTGTTCGATCGACGGCGAGGAGGTGCCCTACTCCGAGATCGCGAAGGGCTATGAGACCGAGGACGGCGAGATGGTCGTGCTCACCGACGACGACTTCGCCAACC
>JALZDD010000031.1 GCA_030862715.1 Actinomycetota bacterium
CAAGGTGCTCACCGAGCTCGGTCATGACGTCACCGTCTACGAGAAGGCCCCGGATGTCGGCGGCGTCTGGAGCCGGACCCGTCGTTACCCGGGCCTGACGACGCAGAACAACAAGGACTCCTACACGCTCTCGGACCTGAGGATGCCCAAGGTGTTCCCGGAGTGGCTCAGTGGCGAGCAGGTGCAGAGCTACCTCGAGATGTACGTCGAGAAGTTCGAGCTCGCCCCGATGATCAGGCTCTCCACCGAGGTGCTGAGTGCCCAGCCGGCTGGAGGGGGCGGCTGGGCCCTGACCTCGACGACCAGTACTTCGGTGGGTGGCGACGGCGAGACGACCGAGCACCACGACCATCTGATCGTGGCCAGCGGCGTCTTCTCGGAGCCGTTCGCCCCTGCGTACGACGGGGTCGACGAGCTCGAGGCCGCCGGTGGACGGATCCTCGCGGCGAGCGAGCTGCACGACCTGGAGACCGTCAAGGGCAAGGACGTCGTGGTCGTCGGCTACGGGAAGTCGGCTTGCGACGTGGCCGTCGAGATCGCCAAGGAGGCGGCCTCGACCACCGTGGTCGCGCGGCAGCTGCTGTGGAAGATGCCCCGCAAGATCAAGGGCGTCCTCAACTACAAGATGCTGCTGCTCACGCGCCTGGGGGAGGGGCTGTTCCCCTACCAGAGCATCCGCGGGGCCGAGAAGGCCCTGCACGCGGGCGGATCGAAGATGGCCGGCTCGATGGTCGGCAGCGTCGAGTCGGTCACCAGCAGCCAGCTCAAGCTGAAGAAGCTCGGGTTGCTGCCCAAGGGCCAGTTCACCGACATCGCCCGCTCGACGGTCTCGCTGGCCACCGAGGGCTTCTTCGAGGGCGTCGAGGCCGGTGACATCGCCGTCGAGCGCGACACCGAGATCGCCGCCTTCGTGACGAAGGACGGCAAGCCGTACGCCGAGCTCGCCAACGGCCGGGCCGTGCCCGCCGACATCGTGGTGACTGCGACCGGCTTCAAGCAGGAGCTCCCGTTCTTCTCCGAGGAGATCCAGGACCAGCTCACCGACGACAACGGCGACTACCAGCTCTACCGCCAGATCCTGCCGCTGAGCGTGAAGGACCTGACCTTCGCCGGCTACAACTCCTCGTTCTTCTCGCCGCTCTCGGCCGAGATGAGCGCCGTCTGGATCGGGTCGCACCTCGGTGGCGGCCACGAGGTCCCGCCGGTGGAGGAGATGGAGGCCCACGTCACCGCGCGGCTGGCCTGGATGCGGGAGCGCACCGATGGCCACCACGCCCGTGGCACCAACATCATCCCGTTCTCGATGCACAACATCGACGAGGTTCTCGGTGACGTCGGCATCGACGTCAGCAAGCGGGTCAAAGCAGTGCAGTGGCTGCTGCCGATCGACCCGAAGGCGTACGCCTCCATCACTCCCAGGCTCGTGGAGAAGCTGGCAGCGAGGAGCTAGTACGACGAGATGCCGGTACTCCAGGGTGGGACCGGCATCTCGTTCGGGGCCGGGTCAGGACCTGGGCTGGGACCTTAGACAGTGATTGCGCCGTGTTCGCGTTGACGCGGCGCGGGCTCCGCTACGCTCTTCGGTCAATCGAGCCACGCGCCAGGAGCCTCCATTGCCCCGTCCCCTGCTGGGCCGCCACACCGTTGTCGCCACCACTGACGTGGACCAGGCCAGAGAAGCCGTAGCCGAACGATTCTGTGCTCATTACCTGGCGTTGACCAAGGCCGGTTCCCACCTCGACATGGTGCACAACGCCGCGCCGCTGGGCGAGGACGTGATGCTCAACTACATGCGCTACGGCGACGAGGTGCGGATCACTCCCGGCACCTTCGACGACTTCTACCTGATCCAGCTCCCGCTGGCCGGCACCGCCAAGGTAAAGGTGGGGGAGCACGTCGTCCTCGCCGACCGCACCCGCGCCTCGATCGGCTCTCCGACCGAACCGGTCGACATGCTCTGGTCCGACGGCTGCGAGAAGCTGCAGGTCTACATCCGGCGCAGCGCCGTCGAGGAGGCGGCCGCCGGCATCGGCGGCTCCGGGCCGGTGGTCTTCGACCCCACACTCGACCTCGGCCGGCCGGAGGTGCGCGACTGGCTGAAGATGGTGCGGATGGCCTACGACAACGTCGAGGCCGGTGGCTCTCTGATGAGCTCTCCGCTGGTGGCCGCGCCCTACGAGCAGGCCCTCATCGGAGGACTGCTGACGATCCAGGCCAACACGTCCCTCGATATCGTCTCCGAGACCGGATCCCCCACCATCTCCCGTGCCGTACGCATGGCCGTGGACCTCCTCGAGGCCCACCCCGAGCGCCCCTGGAAGGTCGCCGAGCTGGCCCGATCAGTCGGCGTCTCCACCCGCACGCTGCAGGAGGCGTTCCAGCGCGACCTCGACACCACCCCGCTGGAGTACTGGCGGCGTACGCGGCTCGACCGGGCCCACTCCGACCTGCTCGCCGCCGACGCGACCGCCACCTCGGTCACCGAGATCGCCGCTCAGTGGGGCTTCTTCCACCTCGGACGGTTCTCCCAGGCGTACCGGGCACAGTTCCAGGAGCTCCCGTCCCAGACCCTGGTTCGATGACTACGCGCACCCCCTCTGAGTCGAATCCACCATGACTGGCTGTGCCGATACGAAGCCCGGCTTCCAGTAGCGACCTCGGACTCTGAGCGAACAGCGCCGATAGCCGCCGCGGTCGAGAGGGGACGCCTGGTCCGGAGAGCGGCACACTGGGTGACCTTGAGTAAAGACTTCCGTATTGACGTGGCGGCCGATGCGGGTGCCCGTATAGGTTCCTGGCTCGTTGCTCGGGCACGACTTTGATTCGTTCTGTACGCGTGTGCAGCTGTTTTCGCGTGCCGAACTCCCCCACTGCTTCTCTCCAGGAGTTCTCGTGCCTTCTGTGTCTCGAGCGATCGTTCGCGCTGTTCTGACGTCCGTGATCGGACTGTTGAGCGTGGTGCTGATGCTGACAGGGCTGGCGTTGCCAGCGACCGCTGCGCCTCCGGCTGCGGTCGCCGCCGCTGCTCCGCGGGTCGCACAACTGAAGGCGCCAAGCCCTGCAGTGGCGGCGAAGCCGTCGGCGCGGTTGAAGTCGGCTGCAGCCACGGTGGGGGAGAAGCGGCGTAAGGATGCGGGTTCGGTCAAGCCGTATCGGGTGCGGGAGTTGACGGGCCAGCGGCGGGAGCGGTCGACGACGCATCTGATGTCGGATGGGACGCGGCAGGTCACGTTGAGCACGGCGCCGGTCCACTGGCGTGAGTCGTCTTCGGATGATTGGCAGCCGATCAAGACCGAGGTCGACCCGGGCGCTGGTGCGACAGCGTTCGCGAACGAGTCGAACGTTTTCGAGACCCGTTTCGGCAAGTCGCGCCACGATCTGGCCTCGGCCACGGGTGATGGCTGGTCGGTCTCGCTGGGCGCGGTCGGCGAGGATGTGAAGCTGACGCCGGAGGCGAAGGGTTCCCAGGTCGATGTCGATGATGTTTTCGGCTCGGCCGACCTGCGTTACACGGTGGCGGCGGGGGAACTGAAGGAGGAGATCCTTCTTCCCGATGCCGCGGCCGCCCCGGCTGGGGGTTTCACCTTCGCGTTGGACATCAAGGGTCTGGTTGCCCGAGAGATCGAGGGTGGTGCGATCGGGCTCTACAAGACCAAGGATGCGAAGCGGCCGCGGCTGGTGTTGCCGGCGCCGTTCATGACGGATGCGGCCGGGGTGCGCTCGGATGAGGTGACCCAGAGCCTGGGTGAAGCCGACGACGGCACGACGACGGTGACGGTCACACCGAAGGCCGACTGGCTGGGCCAGAAGTCACGGGAGTGGCCGGTCAGCATCGACCCCACCCTGGTCTATGCCCCGGACGCGACCGATGGCCAGGATGCTTCGATCGCTCAGGGTGCGCCGACGACGAGCTATCCGGGTGCCTCGACGATCACGGTCGGAAAGGGCACCTCCGGCCTGTTCCGTGGGTTGTTCAAGTTCGACACCTCGGCGATCCCGACCGATGCTCAGGTCTATGCCGCGCAGCTGCGGTTGCACTTCTCCTCGGTGCATAACACCGAGACCGACCCGATCGAGATGCGTGCCTACCAGGTCACCAAGGCGTGGACCGAGGAGACGGCGACGTGGGACGGGATGAACACCTCGTTCACGAACATCAACTACTTCAACCAGTTCCTGGTCGATGACTCCGACAGCGGCGCGACCTCGTTCTCCGGTCCGTGGAAGGACGCCGCCGACGCGGGAGCGATCTACGGCTCGTACTCGTCGCTGGCCTCGGGGACGACGGCCGATACGTTCGACTGGAACGCGAAGCTGCCGTGGGCTGGGTTGTACGAGACCGACATGCGCTATCTGCCGGGCGCTTCGCGGGGGACCCCGACCTACGCCGCCACCGGTGACCAGGGCACGAGCCCGTCGGTGGGCATCGACCAGACGGCTGGGACGTCTGCTGCGTGGCAGCGGGTCTCTACCCAGCAGCACTTCGCACCGGGCGCGACCGCCCGGATCCGGATGACCCGCCAGAGCGGGTCGACGGCGACTGCGCCGATGGCGGATGCGGTGCGATGGATGGAGTACGCCCGCGCCTTCAAGGGCGCGACCCAGCACGACGGCTGGCACACCTACGGCCTGGGCTCGATGGTGCAGAACTGGGTGGCGAACCCAGCATCGAACTTCGGGCTGACGGTCAAGGCCTACAACGAGTCCACCACCCCGCTGGGCGGCCCGTACTACCACTCCAGCGACGCCCCCTACGCCACCGAGGCCGAGGGCGACACGCGTCCGCAGCTGGTCGTGGTCCTCGGGCAGCCCGGCCCCGTCCAGAGCGCCCCGTCCACGGTGCACGCCGATGGTCCGGAGCTGTCATGGTCTTCGGCCTCGGACCCGTCCTTCGCCCAAGACGATGATGTGGCGGAGTATCAGATCTTCCGCGGCTGTGTATCGCTTCCGCAGGCGGCGTGTTCGACCCCGGTGGGTGAGGACTTCACCACCGAGTACGCCCGCAATGGGGCGTTGAAGCTGGTCGGCACAGTCCCGGCGGACACGCTGGCGTTCCGCGACGACACCGCGATTGCCTCGACTGCGACCGAGCAGGCCTCCTACCGGTACTGGGTGGTGGCCCGCACGGTCGCCGATACCCAGGCGCCGTCCTCGGGCGGCAGCGCTGAGGAGGGCCGCGACGGTACGGCGGTGGGGGCGCCGGTGACGGTCCAGATCCCGCAGCAGGGCCGGATCGCACGGATCTTCACCGCCAGCCCGACCGGATCCGTGACAGGCGATGTCGCGGACACCACGCTGTCGGCGGCGAAGCCGACCACGAACGTACAGAACCCTGATGAGGTGACTGCGGGGGATCGGACCTGGGTGCAGGCCGGCAACAACCACGCCACCTATGGTGATGAGCGGGCGGTGTTCGGGTTCGACACCTCCCCGATCAACCGGCGGGTCAAGGTGACCTCTGCCTCGTTCGAGCTGTGGAAGTCCTCGGGTACTGGTGCTACCTCGACCTATGACCTGCACGAGTTGACCAGTGGGTTCGTGGAGAATCAGGCGACCTGGCAGCGTGCCTCGACGGCGCAGGACTGGACCGATGGTGGCGCTTACAAGGCCACCGCGGTGGCCTCGGCGAGCATCGGCAACGGCCAAGACCGGGTGGCCTTTGACAGCACCGGGTTGAAGGCGGCGGTGCAGGGCTGGGTCGATGGGACCGCGGGTGCACCGAACGGGTTGCTGCTGAAGATCCGCGACGAGGCAGCCTCCACCCATCGGGTCTCGCTCCTGAACAGCGAGGCACTGGATCCGAATCTGCGGCCCCGGCTGCGGGTCGAGCACTTGGTCAAGAACGACGACCAGGTCTTCGAAGCACCCACCATGCCGCAACGGTTCGTGCCAGGAACGATCACCCGTGTCCCGGTCACCGTCACCAACACCACCGACACCGCCTGGCCCGCGAGCCTGGAGCTGACCTACCGGTGGACCGAGCCCGACTCGACCCAGGACATCACCGTCGAGGGTGACCGACTCAAAGTCGCCCTCGGGCGGGCGTTGGAGCCGGGTGAGTCGGTCGACCTGACCCTGCCCGTGCGTACGCCGATCAACTCCGACACCGGGTCGAAGCGACTCGCCTACGACTTCTATCTGGACCTGCGCAACACCACAGACGGCGCCTGGTGGTCCGCGGCGCACGCCTTCAAGCCGGGTGGTGGCCAGAACTCCACACCGGGCTGTGCGATGGCCGCCACCGGCCTGCTGTGCCAGGACCGCTATGTCGAGTCCGCGACCTCCAGCGCGCTCGGCCTGGAGAAGTTCGGCACCTACACCGGCGAGGAGACCGGCGCCGGGTCCCAGGTGTTGACGAACCTGACCTCTGGCAACGAGTCGTGGTCCTACGAGCCGATCTCCAACCCGTCGGTGGGTCCGGCGGCGTTCGTCCGGGCCACCTACAACTCCAAGGACGCCACCGACGCGGGTGCGGGCTGGGGTGTCTCGATTCAGCCCGGCACCCTGACCAGGCTCGGGTCGAGGCTCTCGGTGCCTTCCGGTGGGTCGACCAACAACCTGATGACCTTCATCGATGGTGACGGCACTGGCCACACCTACAAGATCAACGACGACACCGGCACCCCGAACATCCTCGAGTACGACCGGCCCGCCGGCGTGGCCCTGGAACTGACCCGGGACGCGAGCGCCGATATCGACCACCAGTGGGTCTTCACCCGGCACGACGGCACCCGGTTCTTCTTCAACGGCGACAGCGGGCTGCAGACGTCGGTCGAGGACACCTACGGCAACAAGCTGAACTTCGTCTACACCGGCACCGGTGGCAATCAGCGCCTCGAGAAGGTGATCGACACACCACGCGGTGTCGCCCTCGCGGACGGACGCACCGTCCTCACCCTGACGTGGGACACCGCCGGGCTGGTCTCCATCACCGACATCGCCGGCCAGAAGCTCTCCTTCGGCTACAACACCGCCCACATGCTGACCAGCCTGAGCGACACCGCGGCCCCGGTCGAGGGCGTGGCCACGCCGGTGAAGCGGTTCGGGTTCACCTACACCACCGACTCGGCCAACTCGAACACGTTGATGACCTCGATCACCGACCCGAGGGACAACGTCTCGCGGATCGCGTACTTCACCTCCACGGAGAACTCCGCCTACGCCAACTGGCCCAAGACCTTCACCGACCGCCGCAACAAGACCACAGGTTTCACCTACTCCGACCCCGACGGCTCAGAGGGCGTGGACAACCGCGCCGTGGTCACCGACCACAACACCACCGCCTCCCCTGGCGGTGGCACCCCGGGCAGCCCCGGAGACACGGTCACGACCTACCGGGTCGACGGGTACGGCCGGACCACGTCGGTCACCGACTCGTTGCAGCGCACGACCAACCTCGGCTGGGACCGCGACCACAACGTGATCCGGCTCGAGGAGGCCAACGGAGCGGTCTCGACCTGGGACTACGACAACCGCACCGGCTACCCGCTGACCATCCGCGACGCCCAGACCGTCAAGAACGGGGGCGCCGGGGTCCGGTTGACCTACGAGCGTCTCTCGAACGCACCAGGTGCGCCGACGGCGTTGAAGACCAAGACCTCGGCCGCAGGCCGGGCCTGGACGTTCACCAACGACCCCGCCACCGGCGCATTGAAGAGCGTGGCGGACCCGCTGGGGAACACGACGAGCTACGCCTACACCGCCACCGGGCTGCTATCGACTGCGACTGACGCCAAGGGCGCGGTGACCACCTACAACACCTATGACGTCTCGGGGATGCCGACGAAGGTCACCTCGCAGGTCACCGCCACGACCGACCGGTCCTCGTCGATGACGTATGACCCCCGCGGAAACACGCTGACCGTCACCGACCCGCTCAGCAACGTCTCCACCGTCGAGTACGACGGATTCGGTCGTCCCACCAAGGTCACCACCCCGGGCGACGACTCCGCACCGGGCTCACCGAAGGCGACCCGCACGACCGTGTCGGCCTACGACCTCAACGACAACCTGACCTCCTCGACCGCACCCAACGGCGCGGTCACTACCAGCACCTACAACGCGACGGACCTGCCGACTCGTCAGGAGCTCCCGGACAACAACACCACCGGGAGGGCGATCACCACCTCCTACGACGACCTCGGGCAGCTGGTCGAGCAGACCGCCCCCGAGGGCGTGGCCACGACCGGCAACGCCAACGACTTCGTGACCCGGTACGTCTACGACAAGGTCGGCCAGCAGGTCCGGGTCGATGTCCCCTTCGTCGACACCGACGGCACCAACAAGACCGCCACCACCAAGTCGAGCTACGACACGGTCGGGAACCTGGTCGAGACCATCGACCCGGTCAAGAACGCCACCGCGGCCGACTCCGACTACACCGCCAAGGTTGGCTACGACCTCAACCACCGCCCCATCACCTCCACCGACGCGAAGGGGTACGTCACCAAGACCGAGTACGACGCCGACGGCCTCGTCACCGCGACCATCGACCCCCGCGGGGTCCGGGTCCGCAAGGTCTACGACACCGCCGGCCGGCCGATCGAGACCCACGTCCCCCACACGGGCTGGGGAGCCACCTCGGCGCGGGACCAGGTCACCAAGACCACCTACGACAAGGTCGGCCAGGTCACCAAGACCACCAGCCCCACAGGTAGGGCCTCCGAGACCATCTACAACCTGGCCGGAGAGGTCACCCAGACCAAGGCACCGTTCAAGAGCGGTGATGCAGCCTACCCGAACCCGACGTCGACGTTCTATGAGTACGACAAGTCCGGCCGCCTGATCAAGCAGTCCCTGCCGACGTTCGCGTCGAGTGCGCCCACCGAGGCAGACGAATGGACCAACTACGACTACTTCCCCTCCGGGGAGATCAAGACCAGCACCGACCCCTACAGCCTGGTCACCAGGTATCTCTACAACCAGCTCGGGCAGCAGACCCAGCGCAAGTTCTCCAACCCTGCGGTCGACGACGCGACTCGCACGACGTCGATGTCCTACTACCCCGACGGGTCCCTCGCCGGTAAGGACGACCAGGCACCCCGCGAGCTGATCAAGTACTACACCAACGCGCTCGCCGCCCACTTCACCGCCAACCCCACCGCAAACTGGGCCACCGTCACGGGCACCGACCCGAACATCGACGGCTCCAACTACCGCACACATCCCGCCGCAGCCGCCGGATCCGCCGGCGCCTCCGACACCGCGACGTGGAAGGTGAACCCGGACAACGACGACACCTACGAGGTCAAGGCGTCTTGCCCGGTCCGCACCGACACCACCACCGCCGCGACCTACACCATCAACACCGCCGACGGCGCCAAGACCGCCACGATGAACCAGAAGGCCTGCACCACCGCTAACAAGTGGGTCTCCCTGGGCTCCTACCGCTTCGACGCAGCGACCACCAAGACGATCGTGCTCAAGCCGTCCGCGGACGGGGTTGTGGTCGCTGACGGGATCCAACTAGTCCCCTCCAAGGCCGGCCCATCCAAGGCCTACGCCTACACCTATGACCGCAACGGCCTGACCACCCAGGTCACCGACAACACCGCCGGCGCCAAGACCGACACCTACAAGACCAGCTACGACGGCCTCGGCCGCGCCAAGACCGCCACCGAGCTCGCCGGCGCAACCACGAGGCGCACCACTACCTACACCTACGACCTCAACTCCAACCTGACCAGCACCTTCGCCGACCGCAAGGTCGATGCTGACACGGGTGCCGGAAACCTGGCTGCGACCCGCTACACCGGTTACACCTACGACGTACGCAACATGGTTGCCACCGTCGCTACCGGTCCCCAGTCGACCTCGGCAAACAGCAGGTATTCCTACGAGTACGACTCCCGCGGGCTCCCGGTCTCGCTGACCAAACCCAACGGGAACCGGGTCGGGTACTCGTTCTACGAGGACCGCCTGTTGCGGACCTCGGATGAACGCACCAGCGCGGAGCGGGGCAAGCAGGTCGTCGCCGCCCACACGCTGGACTATGACGCCGACGGGCAGAAGACCTTCGACCTGGCCAAGCTCGACCAGGCCGGCGCCACCGGAACCCTGGACCAGCGCTCCACCTTCGCCTACACCCCCGCGGGGCAGCTCGCAGGGGTGGACAAGACCGGTGCCGACGCTGGGGATGATGAGTCCTACACCTACGACGCGGCCGGGAACACGATCACCCAGGTGATCGGGTCGGTCACCACGACCTCGAACTTCGACCGCAACCGGCTCACCAACAGCGCCGTCACCGGCAACGGGACCACCTACAGCCGCTACGACTCCTACGGGCGTTTGACCAGCCGAGACAATGCAGGCCAGGTCATCGAGCGCTACGCCTATGACGGGTTCGACCGCACGACTCGTGAGCAGCGGTTCGATGCGGCGGGCGTGTTGCAGTTGACCAAGTCCCAGTCCTTCGACCCCTTCGATCGCACCACTTCCCAGACGACCGCGATCACTGGGAAGCCGACCAAGTCCCTTCGGTTCACCTACCTCGGCACCTCCGACCAGGTCGCGGTCGAGGAGGAGAAGAACACCGGCGGTGCCTGGGAGGTCGCCAAGAACTACGCCTATGGCCCCGATGGGTCCAAGCTGCAGCTGACCGATACCCCGGTCAACGGCACCACGACCGAGACGCAGTACTACGGCACCAACCCGCACGGCGACATCGAGACCCTGTCCAAGGCCGACGGCACGACTGCCTCGACGTATCGGTACACCGCCTACGGGGCCCCGGACAAGAAGGGCACCACCGGCCAGGACGCCTACTCCACCGCCGCGTCCGAGACCGACAAGATGGCCGCCGATCTCGACAACGTGAACCCCTACCGGTTCTCCGGAAAGCGGATCCACGGCGGTACCGGGACCTACGACATCGGGTTCCGCGACTATGACCCCGGCATCAACCGGTTCCTCACCCGCGACTTCTACCAAGGCGCCCTCAAGGACCTCGCCCTGGGCACCGACCCATGGAGCACGAACCGGTACACCTACGCAGGCGGCAACCCCATCGGCATGGTTGACCTCGACGGTCACAAGGCGATCGGGGTCGACGGCGAGGAGTGCTCGGACTGTGACGCCAGGGTCACGCAGAAGCCCGAGGGCGTCGCTGACGACGAGAGCGGAATGTCCAATTGGGAGTGGATGAAGTGGCACTGGCAGCAGACCGCCGAGTCGATCGGGACGACATGCTGGGGTGAGTGCACTGGAGGACGCCTGCCGACGACAGACGACGGCGAACCCGACATGGACGTCATCAAGAATCAGGCCAAGGTGGGAGCGGCAGCCGACCTCGCATTGCTCTGCATGATGTTCGCACAAGCATGCGCGGTTGGTGCGCTCGAGTCCGTGCCAGGCGCTGAAGGTGCAGCGGTCGCAGGTGGAGGAGCGGGTGGCGCAGGCTTTCTCGCGCTGCTCCTCGGTCGGGGAGAACGAGGCGCCGCACCGGGCCATCTGCTCGGTGAGCTCGCTGCGTCTGGTGTGAAGCACTCACCAGAGAACGTCGTGGGGCTTGCGAAGAACGGCGACGGCAAGATCGTCTTCCTTGAAAACGGCAACTCCCGGGCTGGACTTACCCACATCTTGGAGCGACACGGTGCCGACTTCGAGAAGGCAGGGATTGCACAAGACGACATCGCCGACCTCGTTGTCCAGGCAGCTTCGCGCGGCACGCAAGTGGGTATGCAGCGCACGCGTCCGATCTACGAGCTCACCTTCCAGGGACAGACGACCCGAGTGGCTGTCACCGTCGGTGACAATGGCTTTATCGTGGGGGCGAATCCAGTTGGGAGATGAAGTGTGCGCGGTGACAGTGATGGCCGAGTTCGAGTGCTGGCCCCTGTGGCAAGACGTCGATCGCGGCCGCGTCAACATCGACCCAGGTCTGGTCGGCTTGCCTGCGGCGCTGGTGGACGACCTGAACACCTGGGCTGACAGGTTCGACACGACCTACGGCCTTGAGGACCCCAGCGCTTCTGGATTCCCAGACTCCAGAGCGGAAGACGCCTTCTACGCTGAGGGCCTACGGCTTGCCGGTCGTGTGGCCCAAGCACTGGGAGCAACCGTGGCGTACTACGACGGTAGATCGCATGAGACGCGTGAGGTCAGCCCATCCGACCAAGACACCTGGGACAGCGGCGCGTGATTTAGCCGTCCAAGCCGAGGTGAAGAGCGGCAACGACGTCTTCTACAAGGTCGCGGCGCAGTACTTCGGCGGTCGCGTCGTCCCGTACGCGTTCAAGCTCTCGGCCCTGGTCAATCGGTGTGAACGGGGAGAGGACGACCATGTTCGAGAACGAAGTGGTGAAGTATGACGTTCACGGAGTGAACCTTGGCGTTCAAGACGACGCCCACGGGCAACCCGTACCACTCATGTAGCAGCGTCTGATCGGAAGATGGAGATGGACATCGCACCGTTGATCCGAATCGTGGACGCGCGAGAGAGGACTCTTGACTGGCCCGCCATCGCAGAGGGATGGGGGGCCGTCCCTCCCGAGGACTATGTCCAGTTCATGCGAGACATCGGCCCTGGAGAACTTGGCGACTACCTCTCGATCATGGCTCCGACAGCCGATCTCGACGCCATGCGGGGCGTCGATGCCGAGACGCTTGGTGATCATCTGGCGAGTTCGGCTGCCACCGCTGATCTCGGGGACGTCGGGGTGTTCGACATGGCGATCGAGACGCAAGACGCGCAACAAATCTGGGAAACCGGGATGATTCCCAGAAAGGCGCGTCTCGCAAACGCTGAGCCAAGGCTGCTGTGCTGGGCGGTGTCGAACGACGCGAATCAATACTGTTGGGATCTTGCGGACGATTCTCGCCCGATTGTCGTCTTTGATCGGGGATTCCTGGAGTGGAACGCGTACGACCTGTCGTTCACCGACTTCCTTGCCGGCATGATCCAGGACTCGATCCCGAACTACGCCGGTGATCGGATCGCGAGCCATCTGGGGTGGGAGGTCCCTGTGACGTACAAGGTTCATCAGAACGATCGCTGGTAAATCTCCAACCGAGGGACCGGACCGCGGGACGTGTTGGTGGCAACACCGCCTACACCTACGATGTGCGCAACATGGTCGTGACCGTCGCGATCGGCTCAGCTCCGATGGGTGCTGATCGCGGCTGCTCCTACGAGCCAGGGCTCACCACTGGGGTTCGTCGCTGAACCCGCCGTAGTCGTCCAGGTCGGCGTCGTCGCGGCGGTAGGACTCGCCGTCGCCGTTGCGCCGGTCGAGCTTCTCCTCCTTCTCGTCCTGGTTCTGTGGCTCCTCGGGCGGGTCTTCCTGCTCGTTGGGCTTGATCCGCACCTTCGGGGTCAGCTTCTCCTTCAGGCGCTCCTCGACGGACTCGCCCTGCTGGGACTGCTCGGGGCCCTGGCCGGAGTCGGTGGGGCAGTCGCCCTCCTTCAGGGTGGCCAGCGCCTCCTCGTAGGCCGCCTTCGCCCCGGCCTGGTTGCCGGCGTCCCGGGCGCGGTCGCCGATCGCCTCCTGGGTCAGCGACATGTTGATGCGTACGGTGCACTCGTGGTCCTCGGGCACGCGCTCCAGCGCCTCGCCGTAGTAGGCGACCGCGCGGGCGTTCTCGCCGAGCAGGAAAGCCGCGTTGCCGGCGTCGAAGTGGGCGATCCACGGCTGCAGGAAGTTGAGGTCGCGGTTGGCGGAGTAGTGCTCCATCGCGGTCGCGGCGTCGCGTACGTCCCAGGCGTCCCGGCCGCCGCGGTCGTGGTGACCCATCAGGATCACCTTCCCCAGGAAGGCGAGCCCGATCACCACGGGCACGATCCCGGCGAGCAGCAGCGCGCGTCGCACCTGCTCACGAGGGGTGCGCAACCGTTGCGGCTCGGTCGAGTCGACAGGCGTCTCGGTGAGGGTCATGCCACCGCCTCCGTAGCGCAAGCGCGAGAATACGGAGGCGCTGGCCTGACATCTGTTGCCGCTCGCTGGCGCTCGCTCATGACAGCACCTCCTCGGCCTCGTGGGCGCGGCGACGATGGCCCCACAGCTCCCACAGCAAGAGTGCCAGGAGCGGGAATCCGAAGATCCACGCCCGAGACACCTCGCCGCCGGCCGACGTCTCCTCGGTGAGCATCTCGGAGTCCCAGGTCGAGGCCTCCGTGGTGATCTCCTTGGTCTCCTTCGTGGTGCGGTGAAGCGTCTGAAGGCCCATCTGACCTGCGATCTCGCGCAGGTTGGCCAGGTCGATCCGGGAGCGGGCGTCTTGGCCGTCGCCGTCCTTGAGGTAGCCGTCCTGGGGGCGTTCGTCGTCCCAGGGCATCCGGCCGCCCTCCTCGGTGCCGTAGCCGAGCACGACGCCGCCGGCCGAGAGATCGTCGACCTCGCTGAACGACTGCTGGTCGACGCCCTCTCGGGTGTTCTCGCCGTCGGAGGCGAACACCACGATCCGGCGCCGCTCGGGGAAGCGCTCCTGGTCACGCTCCAGGGTCTCGATGACGTCGTCGCGCGGAGCATCGACCATCGAGCCGGATCCGTCGAAGGCCCGCTCGGCGTAGAGTCCGTCGACCCAGGCGTTGAAGGCGGTGGTGTCGTAGGTGAACGGCATCTCGGTGCGGACGACCTCGCCACCGAAGGTGATCGCGCCGAACCGTACCGAGGGCAGTGCCGCCGAGAGCGCCTTGAGATCCTTCTTGAGCTGCGTCATCCGGGCCTCGCCGCCGGGCGCGTCCTCGGCGACCATCGACCGGGTCCGGTCGACCACGACGAGGACATCGAGATCGGCCGTACGCATCTCCGCCGGTGCCGCGCCCCAGCTCGGTCGCACCAGGACGACGACGGTGAGCAGGACGATCAGCGCACGGCGTACGAGCGTGAGGATCTGCCACCCAAAGGCGCTCATCGGGCCACCTCGCTCGGTGGCCGGGTCTGTGGAGGCAACGAGCCTCCGGGCTGCGTCGGCCGGGTCGACGGGCCCGAAGACAGCCTTCCGGAGCGGACCAGGGCGTAGACCCACCCGGCGATCAGCATGAGGACCCCGATGACGATCGTCGCGATCGGCCAGCCGGGAGCGTCGCGGATCTGGTACTTCGGCGGCTCGACGACCTCGTCGGCGGAGAGCCGGTCGATGCCGGCCAGGATCGACTCGATCGAACCGTCGTCGCCGAGCAGCGAGAAGGTGCCGCCGGTGTCGGTCATCGCCTTGTCGAAGGTGGCGCGCTTGTCCTCCTGGAAGCTGAGGTCGGCGGAGCCGATGCCGTAGAGCTGGACGTCGCGCTCCTTGGCGAACTCGGTCGCCTCGGGCAGCGTGTAGACCGGCGGGCCACCCTGCGGATCGTTGTCGGAGGCGACGATGACCGCCCGGCCGCGCTCGGAGTTGGACAGGTCGAAGCGCTTGACGCAGGAGACGATCCCGTCGCTGATCAGGCTCGCTCGCTCCTTGCCGAGGTAGGTGCCGGCGACGTACTCCTGGTCGCCGAGGGCGAAGGCCCGGCCGGCCCGCGCCAGCTCGTCCTGCACCCAGCCGTAGTCATCGGTGAGCGGGAAGACCGTGACCGCGGCGTCGCTCCACAGGACCAGGCTGACCCGCTCGCCGTTGAGGCCGGCGACGAGCTGGGAGTAGGCCTGGGTGACCTGGGTGTCCTCGTCGAACATCGAGGTCGAGGCGTCCAGGCAGAGCACGATGTCACGGGTGGAGTAGCGGTTCTGGGTGATGTCGGTGGTCTGCGGCCGGGCGATCAGCCAGATGCACCCGATGACGGCGAGCGCGATCCCGGCGGTCTGCCACCAGGACAGCCACCGCTGCTGGGCCGCGAGCTCACGGAATCGGGGGAGCCGCTTGAGACGCGCGGTGTGGGCGACGAGCACCGCGTCGGTCGGGCGGCGATGCACCCGCGCGGCGAGGACGACGATCGCGGCGATCGCGATGACGGTGACGACCAGCACGATCGCGCCGAGAACGGGCCATCTCAGGTCCATGTCGTCACCACCTGACGGGCCCGGCTCAGCGCCTCGGGGAAGCGCTCGGCGGCCTGCCCCTCCTCCTCGGAGGCGAAGGCGGGCGGGTACATCACCTCGACGGCCATCGCCAGGGGACGCGTGCGGGGATCGCTGCGTACGGTCGCCTTCAGGTCGGCGAGGACCATCTTGTCGGCCGGGATCTGGCTGACCTCGGCGACGTAGTCACGCACGGTGCGGCTCAGGTGCTGGTGACCGACCCGCGCCGGGACGTCGCCGCGGTGCACCGCCCGCTCGATCCGGTCGATCTCGGCCAGGTGCTCGGCACGCAGGTCACGAGGCTCGGGCACCCAGGGCGTCTCGACCTCGACGACCGGCCTGCGCTTGCGGGTCAGCAGGATGACCGCGAGGTAGTAGAGCGCCACCGCGGCGAGCAGCGCGAGCGCGAGCACCAGCCACCAGCCCGAGTGGGCAAGTGGCTGCTGGAACTCCTCGGGGACGCTACCGGCGCGCATGACGGTGCCTCTGCAGGAGGTGGAAGACCGCGCCGATCGCGGTCGCGTCGTCCTGGACCCGCTGGTAGGCGATGCCCAGGCGGTCCAGGGTGCCGCGCAGGCCGTGCTCCTCGGCGGCGGCCAGCTCGGCGTACTGGGCCTGGAGGACCGCGTCGCCGGTGAGCCATCCCGGCAGAGCGGAGACGGTGTCGATGTCGACGCTCGGCGCGCCGCCGGGTACGGCGGTGGTGGGGTCGAGGTCGTCGATGCCGGCGACCAGGACCTCGTGCTGGACGGTGAGGCGGCGCAGGACCGCGGCCATCTCGTCGCTGACCGAGTGCTCGTCGGTGACGACGAGCAGGATCGCCCGGCGGCGTACGTTGGTGGCGATGTGGCGCAGTACGGCGACGATGTCGGCCTCGGCGGAATCGGGGGTGATCGCGTCGTGTGCCTGCCCCAGCGCCCGCTCGAGCGCGACCTCGGTGTCAGCGGGCTTGGTGAGTTTCTGGGTCTCCGAGTCGCCGTAGGCGACCGCGACCTTGTCGCCGTGGCGTACGCCCAACCAGCCGACCAGGCCGGCGGTGAAGATCGCCAGCTCGCGCTTGGTCGTGGTGCCGGTCGCCTGCGCCGCCATGCTCCGGCCGGTGGAGATCGCCAGCAGCACCAGATGCTGGCGCTCGGCGGTGAACCGCTTGACGAGCAGGCTCCGGGAGCGAGCCGTCGCCTTCCAGTCGATGTCCTTCACGTCGTCGCCCGGGACGTACTCCCTCAGGTCGTGGAAGTCCATGCTGCGCCCGGTCTGGGCGCTGGCGTACTCCCCGTCGAGAAGGCCCAGGACCTTGCGGTGGGCATGGATCATCAACCGCGTGCGGATCCGGGGAAGGTACGTCGCCATGGCTCTGCCACTCAGGGGCTCGGGACAGCGCGGACCAGCGCGTCGACCAGCATCTCGGGCTGGACCTTCTCGGCGAGCGCCTCGAAGCTGAGGTGGAGCCGGTGGCGAAGGATGCTGTGGCGCAGCTCGCGCACGTCCTCGGGGGTGACGTAGGAACGGCCGAGCAGCAGCGCCGCCGCGCGCGACGCCTGCAGGAACGCGATCGAGGCACGCGGGGAAGCGCCGATCTCGACGTAGGAACCCGTCTCGGGCCCGAGCAGCTGGCGGGCGTTGCGGGTGGCCTGGACGAGGGCGACGATGTAGCGCTTGATCGCCGGGTCGACGTAGACGCGCTTGGCCAGCTCCTGGAGCCAGATCACGTCGTCGGGATCGGCGACGGGACGGGTCACCTCGTGGTCGGGGCCGAGCGTGCCGGCCTCGATGCGCTCCAGGACGACGAGCTCCTCGGCGTCGCTGGGGTAGTTGACGATCTCCTTGAGCAGGAACCGGTCCATCTGAGCGTGAGGGAGGACGTACGTCCCCTCCTCCTCGATCGGGTTCTGCGTGGCGAGCACCATGAACGGGCGCGGCAGCGGATGGATGTGGCCCGCGATCGACGTCTGGCGCTCCTGCATCGCCTCGAGCATGGCGCTCTGCGTCTTGGCGGAGCTTCTGTTGATCTCGTCCAGCAGCACGAAGTTGGCGTGCACCGGGCCGAGCTGGGTCTCGAACTCGTGGTTGCGCTGGTCGTAGACCTGAGTGCCGATGATGTCGCTCGGCAGCAGGTCGGGGGTGCACTGGATCCTGGAGAACTGCGCCTTGACCGTCTGCGACAGCGTCGATGCGGCCAGCGTCTTCGCCAGCCCGGGAACGCTCTCGAGCAGCACGTGACCCTCGGAGAGGAGCGCGATCAGCAGCGCCGTCCTGAGCCGCTCCTGGCCGACCACACGGCTGCTGAAGGCGGTGCTGACCCGCCCGACGATCTCCTTCGCCCTGGCGATCTCCTCAG
>JALZDD010000099.1 GCA_030862715.1 Actinomycetota bacterium
CCATCGACCTGAGGGGTGAAGACATATTATCCTAATAGACCATCGACTACCGCGCCGCCGTTCCGCGCGCCGAGTTCGACATCGAGGCGGCCACTCATGCGGTGCAGCCGATCATCGAAGCCGTCCGCGAGCGAGGCCAGGAGGCGATCGCCGAGTTCTCCGAGAAGTTCGACGGCGTGCGCGTCGACGACATCCGGGTTCCGGCCGCGGCACTGACCAAGGCCCTCGACGAGCTGGACCCGGCGATCCGGGCCGGGCTCGAGGAGTCGATCGCCCGGCTGCGTACGACCTGTGCCGCTGAGCTCGAGAAGGACGCGGTCACCGACCTGGCGCCCGGCGCCCGGGTGACGCACCGCAAGGTGCCGGTGGGGCGTGTGGGGCTCTATGTGCCCGGTGGTCTGGCGCCGCTGGTCTCCTCGGTGCTGATGAACGTGGTTCCGGCGCAGGTGGCCGGGGTGCCCTCGATCGCGCTGGCCTCGCCGCCGCAGAAGGAGTTCGGCGGTCTTCCGCAGCCCACCATCCTGGCCGCGTGCGCGCTGCTGGGTGTCGATGAGGTCTACGCCGTGGGCGGTGCCCAGGCGATCGCGATGTTCGCCTACGGGGTCGATCCGTGCGAGCGCGTCGACATGGTCACCGGTCCCGGCAACATCTACGTCGTCACCGCGAAGCGCCTGCTCAAGGGGCAGGTCGGGATCGACTCCGAGGCGGGCCCGACCGAGATCGCGATCCTCGCCGACGAGACGGCCGAGGCCGCCTATGTCGCCGCCGACCTGATCTCGCAGGCCGAGCACGACCCGCTGGCCGCCTCGGTGCTGGTCACCGACTCCGAGACGCTCGCCGCCGACGTCGAGGCCGAGCTCGACAAGCAGGTCGCCGCGACCAAGCACGTCGAGAGGATCCGTACGTCGCTGACCGGGGCGCAGTCGGGCATCGTGCTCGTCGACGACATCGACCAGGGCGTCGACGTCGTGAACGCGTACGCCGCCGAGCACCTCGAGATCCACACCGCCGATGCCGCACGGGTCGCCGGCCGGATCCGCAACGCCGGCGCGATCTTCGTCGGCTCCTACGCCCCGGTGTCGCTGGGTGACTACTGCGCCGGGTCCAACCACGTGCTGCCCACCGGCGGCTGCGCCTGCCACTCCTCGGGTCTCTCGGTGCGAGCGTTCACCAAGTCGATCCACGTCGTCGACTACTCCCGTGAGGGGCTGGCCGCGGTCAAGGACCACGTGGTCACGCTCGCCGAGGCCGAGGACCTGCCGGGTCACGGCGCGGCGGTGTCGGTGAGGTTCTCCTCATGAGCTGGCCCCCGATCCGCGCCGAGCTCGCCGGGATCGAGCCCTACGGCGCTCCGCAGCTGGACGTCCCGGTCCAGCTCAACGTCAACGAGAACCCCTACCAGCCCTCCGCCGAGACGGTCGCCGACATCGCGGCCAGCGTCGGCGAGGCGGCGCGCACGCTCAACCGCTATCCGGACCGCGAGTTCGTCGCGCTGCGGGAGGGGCTGGCTGCGTACCTCTCCTCGGATGTGGAGGCGCAGATCACGCCGGAGCAGGTGTGGGCGGCCAACGGGTCCAACGAGGTGATGCTGCAGCTGCTGCAGGCCTTCGGCGGTCCGGGGCGCACCGCGATCAGCTTCGCGCCGACCTACTCGATGTATCCGGAGTACGCCCGCGACACCAACACCGAGTGGGTCGTCGGACACCGCGAGAGGGACTTCGCGATCGATCTGGAGAAGGCACGCGCGCTGGTCGAGGAGACCCGGCCCCACGTCGTGCTGCTCCCGAGTCCCAACAACCCCACCGGCACCGCGCTCCCGCCGGAGGCGGTCACGGTGCTGTGCGAGGCGGTCGGAGACGACGGCATCGTCGTGGTCGACGAGGCCTACGGCGAGTTCCGGCGGACCGGGGTGCCCTCGGCGCTGGAGCTCCTCTCCGAGCACCGCAACCTGGTGGTCACCCGCACCATGTCGAAGGCGTTCGCCGGAGCCGGACTGCGGCTCGGCTACCTGGCGGCCGACCCGTCGATCTGCGACGCGATCCGCGTCGTACGCCTGCCCTACCACCTCTCCGCGGTCACCCAGGCCGCGGCGAGCGCGGCCCTGCGGCACGCGCCGGAGCTGCTGGGCTACGTGGCCGATCTTCGCGAGGAGCGGGACACGCTGGTGGAGTGGCTACGGGAGCAGGGGCTCGAGGTCGCCGACTCGGACGCCAACTTCGTCCTCTTCGGGCGCTACGCCGACCGGCACGCGGTCTGGCAGGGGCTGCTCGACCGCGGAGTGCTGATCCGCGAGACCGGGCCCGACGGATGGCTGCGGGTCTCGGTGGGCACCCCGCAGGAGATGGACGCTTTCAAGCAAGCTTTGACCGATGTGAACGGAGCACGCGCATGAGCGAGCGTCAGCGAGCGGCAACAAGCCTTAGGCCGCCACGTCCGTATTCTCAGATTTGCACTACGGAGGTGGCGGCATGAGCAGGATCGCCCGGATCGAGCGGGAGACCTCGGAGTCGAAGGTCGTCGTCGAGGTGAACCTCGACGGCACCGGACGGGTGGACGTCTCGACGGGTGTCGGCTTCTACGACCACATGCTGACCGCCTTCGGGCGGCACTCGCTGGTCGACCTGACCGTGCACTCCGAGGGCGACGTGCACATCGACGCCCACCACACCGTCGAGGACACCGCGATCGTGCTCGGGCAGTGCCTTCGCGAGGCGCTCGGTGACAAGAAGGGCATCCGTCGCTACGGCGACGCGACCGTCCCGCTCGACGAGGCCCTCGTACGCTGCGTCGTGGACGTCTCCGGGCGTCCCTACTCGGTCCACACCGGCGAGCCGGAGGGCCAGCAGTACGTGCTGCTCGGCGGCTCCGGGGTGCCCTACCTCGGCTCCCTGACCCAGCACATCTTCGACTCCATCGCCCACCACGCCCACCTGACGATGCACGTCAACGTGCTCGCCGGGCGCGAGCCGCACCACATCGTGGAGACGCAGTTCAAGGCGTTCGCGCGGGCGTTCCGCGACGCGATCGCCTACGACCCGCGTGAGACCGGGATCCCGTCGACGAAGGGCGCACTGTGAGCGAGCGTCAGCGAGTGAACAATCGTGTCAATACAGCGCCGCGTTCGTATTCTGGCGCTTGCGCTACGGACGTGGTGCTGTGAGTGCACCTTCCGTCGTCGTCCTGGACTACGGCTCCGGAAACGTACGCTCCGCCGTCCGCGCCGTCGAGCGCGCCGGTGCCTCGGTCGAGCTGACTGGTGACCTCGACGCCGCGATGGCGGCCGACGGACTGCTGGTGCCGGGCGTGGGTGCGTTCGAGGCCTGCATGAAGGGTCTGCGTGCGATCCGCGGCGAGCGGATCATCGCCCGGCGGCTCGCCGGTGGTCGTCCGGTCATGGGGATCTGCGTCGGCATGCAGATCCTCTTCGAGACCGGCATCGAGCACGGTGTCGAGACCGAGGGCTGTGGCGAGTGGCCCGGCGTCGTGGAGCGTATCCAGGCGCCGATCGTGCCCCACATGGGCTGGAATACGCTCGACGTGCCGTCCGGGACGTCGCTGTTCGCGGGCGTCGAGAAGGAGCGGTTCTACTTCGTGCACTCCTACGGCGTGCGCGACTGGACACTGGTCACCAACGACCGCACCGTCGCGCCGCTGGTCACCTGGGCAGAGCATGGTGGCGACCGGTTCGTGGCCGCCGTCGAGAACGGTCCGCTGAGCGCCACCCAGTTCCACCCGGAGAAGTCCGGCGACGCCGGCGCCGCGCTCCTGCGCAACTGGGTGCTTTCCTTGAAGGCGGCGTAGGTGGCCCAGACCGGAGCCCGGGCGAAGGCCCGCGCCGAGCGTGAGCGGCAGGCCGCCGAGGCTGCCGAGGAGCGGGC
>JALZDD010000133.1 GCA_030862715.1 Actinomycetota bacterium
CATCCGGTGGGCCGACTTCACATCGGCCTCCCACTCGATCCCGAACTCGTCCAGAAGCTCCGCCGCGGCCTTCATCGTCGGCCAGTCGGAGTCGGACCCCATCACGATCCCCACGCGCGCACTCATGAGGGACAGGCTATGCGCCACCTGACCTGCGCCGTGTCACCGGGCCGACCTCTGTCCGTCACCTACATGTCGGCGCTGCCCGCTAGGGTCATCCGACGCCGTCCCGCACGCCCCCACGACCCCACAAAGGCAGATGGATCCAGCTACGAGCACCGACGTCGTCGTCAGCGCGCCACCGAACCCGACCGCGGTCGAGCGGTTCACCGGGCTGACCAAGGCGGAGCGCAAGGCACTGCCGTCCCGGCTGCGGCAGGTCGCGTCCTGGTCCCGGCAGGCGGCGTCGGCGACCCGCGCCCGGGACGAGATCGAGCAGGAGGCGGCGGAGGCGGTCGACCACTACCGGGCGAGCGCGGCCGAGCTGAAGCGCGCGGCGCAGGTGGCCTGGCGCAGCATCGCCCTTGACCGGAGCGACGGTCCGCGCCTGGCCGCGATCGCGCGGCGTCATGCGCTCGAGCCGGTCGAGGCGACCACCCAGGAGCTCGTCGACTCGCTCACCGCCGCTGCGGACGACGTGGCGCAGGCCAAGAAGGCTTCCGGGGCACGTCGACTGCTGGTGCGCAGGAGCCGCCGCGAGGAGGCCGAGCTGGCGGGCAGGCAGATCCTCGACCTGCACCAGCGCGCGAGCGAGATCCAGGCGCCGGCCCGGCTCGGCGAGCTGACCAGGCTCCCGGCCCGGCGCCGGGTACGCATCCGCGAGGCGCTGCTGCCGAGCGTCGGTCTCCTCGAGGCGCTCTCGGACCTGGGCTCGGAGGCGGTGCTGGCTCCACGCAAGGGCATCCTCGTGCTGCGCAACGAGGGCGAGACTCTCAACGAGGCCAGGCGCTCCGAGGAGCCCGCGCGCCGAGCCGCGACCGACGCCGCCAACGCGGTCAGAAGCGCGGACACCGACACGGCGGTCAGGTCGTTGCCGGTCGACGAGCTGGCCGACCTCGTACGCGTCGAACCCCTCCTCGAGGCCGGGATCCATACCGTCCACGAGGTCATCCATCCCACCTCTGACCTGCGACAACTGCCCGGCGTCGGCCCGGCCACCGCGATGCGGATGCAGGAAGCGGCGCAGGCACTGTGGCAGCGCACCTATGACGAGATGCCGCTCGCCATCGACCACGAGCGCCGCACCCCGGCGGCCACCAGGCTGCTCGCGCGGCTGGCGGAGTGGGAGGCCGGGCGGCGTACGAAGGACGCGGGGGCGGAGCTCGCCCTGGTCCAGTCGCTGCGGCCGCTGACTCGGTCGCTCGACAGTGGTGCGCGGTTCCATCTGATCCTGGCCAACGCGGCCAGTCTCGACGACTTCCAGGGCGCGCTGCGGGCGATCGCCCACCGGGCCGAGATGGCTCGCCGCGTGCGCCCGGGCAACCGGCCCGCCGACCCGTGGGAGGACTTCGAGAAGCGGCCGGCCGACTACTACGCGATGCTCTCCGAGCTCGGCTTCCTCACCGAGGACGAGGACAAGATCCACGGTGACCTGTCGGCCGAGATCATCGAGGCGGTGCGCGCCCAGGAGCTGCGCACCAACAACCTGACCGCCTCGCTGCGCGGCTACCAGCACTTCGGCGTCCGCTTCGCGCTGGTGCAGATGAAGGTGATCATCGGCGACGAGATGGGGCTCGGCAAGACGCTCCAGTCACTGGCCGTCTTCGCTCATCTGCACGCGATGGGCGCATCCCACACGCTGGTCGTCTGCCCCGCTGCCGTGGTCACCAACTGGGTGCGCGAGACCGACTCGAAGACGACTCTGATCCCCCACCGTCTCCACGGCAACCGCCGCCTGAAGGCCGCCAAGATCTGGGTCAAGCAGGGCGGCGTCGCGGTGACCACCTACGAGACGCTCAACGCGATCCAGCCTTTCCTCGACCAGGTCAAGGTCGCCTGTGTCGTGGTCGACGAGGCGCACATGATCAAGTCGCCGCGGACCCAGCGCACCGAACGCGTACGCCGCGTCCTCGACTCCACCGAGCGCGCCATCCTGCTCACTGGCACGCCGATGGAGAACCGCATCGACGAGTTCCGCAACCTGGTCTCCTATCTCCGCCCCGACCTGCTGCTCTCCGCCGACGAGTTCAACCCCCACCGGTTCCGCAAGCAGGTCGCCCCGGTCTACCTGCGCCGCAACCAGGAGGACGTGCTCACCGAGCTTCCCGACCTCGTCGAGGTCGAGGACTGGCTGCCCCTTTCGGTGGCCGACGAGAGGGCGTACGCCGAGTGCGTCCGCGACGGCAACTTCATGGCCATGCGCCAGGCCGCCATGCTCCAGGGCACCTCGTCGGCGAAGGTCGAGCGGCTGGTCGAGATCGTCGGCGAGGCCGAGGAGAACGGCCGCCGCGTGATCGTGTTCTCCCACTTCAGGAAGGTCCTCGACGACCTGGTCACGCTCCTGCCCGGCGAGGTCTTCGGCCCGCTCACCGGGTCGGTACCCGCCGAGGAGCGCCAGCAGATGGTCGACGAGTTCTCCGCGGCCGGGCACGGTGCCGTGCTGGTCACCCAGATCGTCGCCGGCGGCGTCGGCCTCAACATCCAGTCGGCCAGCGTCGTCGTCATCTGCGAGCCGCAGCTCAAGCCGACCATCGAGTGGCAGGCCATCGCCCGCGCCCGCCGGATGGGCCAGCTCCAGTCGGTCCAGGTCCACCGCCTGCTCTCCGAGATCGGCGTCGACCAGCGCGTCCACGACATCCTCGCCGCCAAGGCCGAGCTCTTCGACGACTTCGCCCGGGTCAGCGCCACCGCCGCCAGCAGCCCCGAAGCGTACGAGACCTCTCAACCCGAGGACCCCTCCACCGCCCTCGCCGCCGAAGCCTCCGACGCCGAGATCGCCCGCGACGTCGTCGCCACCGAACGCCAGCGCCTAGGCGTCTGACCCGTCCCTGCCGAGACGTCAGCCCCGTCGGCCGAAGCGTCACCTACGCAGGCCGAGTCGGCAACGGCGTGACATCTCGACCGACCTAACTGACGTTTCGGCCGACGCGGGCGACTTCTCGGTCAGTCGGAGTCGTTGCCGAGGTCGCCCTGGAACCAGTCGGCGGCGTGGCGGGCGCGCTCGAGGCAGTCGTCGAGGTCGTCGCCGTAGACGTTGACGTGGCCGACCTTGCGCCCAGGGCGCATCTCCTTGCCGTAGAGGTGGACGCGGAGGTGGGGGTCGCGGGCCATGGCGTGGGGGTAGCCGTCGTAGAGGCGGCCGACGTTCTCCCGGGTCGAGCCGAGGATGTTGACCATCACCGACCACTTCGCGCGGGGCGCGGGAGAGCCCAGCGGCAGGTCCATGACCGCACGCAGATGGTTCTCGAACTGCGAGGTGACGGCGCCGTCCTGGGTCCAGTGGCCGGTGTTGTGCGGACGCATGGCGAGCTCGTTGACGAGCAGTCGCCCGTCGACGGTCTCGAACATCTCGACCGCCAGGATGCCGACGACGCCGAGCTCACCCGCGATGCGCAGCGCGATCTGCTCGCCCTGGACGGCGAGCTCGGGTGAGAGGTCCGGCGCCGGAGCGATGACCTCCTTGCAGACGCCGTTCTCCTGGTAGGTGTGCACGACCGGGTACGCAGCGGCCTGGCCGCTCGGCGAACGGGCGACGATCGCGGAGAGCTCCCGGCGGAAGTCGACGAGCTCCTCGGCCAGAACCTGGACACCCGCCTCCTCGGCGACGCGGAGCGGCTCGGCGACATCGGCGACGTCGCGTACGACCCAGACGCCCTTGCCGTCATAGCCGCCGCGGGTTGTCTTGAGGACGCACGGGAAACCGAACGCCTCGACCTGGGCCGTGGACGACACGATGGCGTTGCGCGGGCACGGGATGCCGAGCTCGGTCAACCGAGCGCGCATGACGCCCTTGTCCTGGGCGTGCACGAGTGCGTCCGGGCCGGGGCGGACCGCTACCCCGGCGGCCTCGAGCGCGTGCAGATGCTCGGTCGGGACGTGCTCGTGGTCGAAGGTGACCACCTCACAGCCCTCGGTGACCTTCTTCAACGTGTCCAGGTCGCGGTAGTCGCCGACCATCTGGTCGGGAATCACCTGAGCGGCCGACACACCTTCGCCCTCGGCGAGAAGCCGGAGCGGGAGGCCGAGCGCGATTGCGGGCTGAGCCATCATGCGGGCCAGCTGGCCGCCGCCGATGATCGCAAGTGTCGGTGCGAGGGTCACGACGGACAGAATAAGGAAACTGCCCGCCGGGGCCGATTTCGCGGATCCCCCTCACACTATCCGCGAAACCCGACCCCCGGCAGTGAACGAAGGTCAGGCCTTCTCGAAGCGCAGGCCCTTGCCGCGCAGGGTGGTGATCAGATGGGGCTTCCGGGGGTCATCGCCCAGCTTGCGACGCACCCATCCCAGGTGTACGTCGATGGTCTTCGACGAGGTGTAGAAGGTCGCGTTCCACACGTCCCTCATCAACTCGTCACGGGAGACGACGTTGCCAGCCCTCTTGATCAGGGCGTGGACCAGGTCGAACTCCTTGCGAGAGAGCGTCAGCTCCTCATCGTTCCGCCATGCTCGCCGGGTCTCCGGGTCGAGCTTGATCTCCTGTACCTCGA
>JALZDD010000161.1 GCA_030862715.1 Actinomycetota bacterium
GGCCGGCCGGGGTCTTGGCGACCACGGAGAGGTCGTTGGCGTCGGTGTCGTAGAGCGCGACCCCGTCGTGGTGCTTGGCGGTGAGCACGGCGTACGTCGCCCCGGCCCGCTCGAAGAGCTCGGCCCAGGCGTCGGCGTCGAACCTCGAGGCGGTGAAGCCGTCGAGCTGGGCCATGTAGTCGGCGTAGGGGACCCGGCCGTCGTAGAATGACCAGGACTCAGCGACGCCGTCGACGCTGTAGATGCCCCAGTGGACGAAGATGCCCAGCTGGGCGTCGGGGAACCAGGAGGCGATCGGCATGCCCGCTACTCCTCGTGTCCGGCGACGGCGGCGCGGGTGTGCTCGAGGGCGCGCTCGCGCAGGGTGGTGCCACCTCCGGTGACGATGCCGATGCTGAAGCCGTCCCACATCGCCCGCAGGCGCTCGGAGACCGCTTCGCGCTCGGGCACGTCGGGAAGCGCCGCGGCGAAGAGCCGGACCAGGTCGGCGTGCCACTCGTCGTCCATCGCGCGCTGCGCGGCGGCGAGCTCGGTGTCGTACGGCGCTCGTGCCCACAGCTCGAGCCAGAGGAGCCAACGGGGGTCACGCTCGTCGAGGGCAAGGTAGACGTCGGTGAAGGACAGCAGCGCGTCGACGCCTCCGGAGCCGTCCTTCTCGACCTTCTCCAGGATGGGTGCCCGTTGCGCGGCGTAGGCGTTCTCGCTCCATCGCAGGGTCTCGAGGAGCAGGCCGTTGCGGGTGCCGAAGTAGTAGAGGAGGTGGCCGCCGCTGGTGCCCAGCCGGGCGGCGAGGGAGGCCATCGTCACCTTGGCGAGCCCTTCCTCGGCCACCATCTCCAGGGTGGCCGCGAGCACCTGCTCGCGCGGTCGTTCCAGGCGTCTGTTGGAGCGTGTACGCGTCACCTCGACAGTGTCTCCTTGTGCTCGCGGGGTGAAATCTTCGGTCCCACCCCTTGACTCTAGCGGTGATCTGGGTCACTTTGAATGCCGTTCAAAGTTTTGTACAGCGTTCAAAACTCGCTGTACCCTCATCACAAGGAGACCCGCGATGATCGAATCCATGCAGGTGAGCCCCGACGGGGTGAAGCCGGCGCAGGCACGGCGGCGGCTCGCGCGGGTGCTCGGACCCGGCGCCGCGGTCCTGCTGGTGCTGTCATGCATCACGCCCGCCTCGAGTCTGTTCATCATCGTCCCGGAGCTGTTCGCGACCCAGGGGAGCGGCGCCGTGCTGGCCGTGGTGGCCGGCTTCGCGGTCTCGGTCGCCATCGCCGCGTGCTACGCCGAGCTCGGCACCCGCACCGCCAGCTCCGGCGGCGAGTACGCCATGGTCACCCAGACCCTCGGCAAGTCGATGGGCTGGCTGACCTTCTCCCTGGCGGGCGTGCTGCTCTGGCTCATCCCACCGATCTTCGCCCTCGGCACCGCCGACTACCTGGCCGACCTGGTGGAGCTGCCGCGGGCCGCGACCGGCGCGATCGTCATGCTCCTCTCGACCGCCACGGCGATCCTCAACATCAAGGCCAACGCCGTCGTCACCGGCACCTTCCTCGCCCTCGAGATGATCGCCGCCGTCGTCGTCACCGTCCTCGGGCTCGGCCACATCCAGCGCGGCCCCGGCGAGCTGGTCTCGCCGCACGTCATCGGTGAGACCGGCCTGGAGCCCTTCACCCTGGCGATCCTCATCTCCGGTCTCGCCGTGAGCACGTTCCTGGTCAGCGGCTTCGGCACCACGGTCTACCTCTCCGAGGAGATCGTCGATCCGCGTCGTAACGTCGCCCGCGTCATCTTCTGGACCCTCGGCCTGGGTGGCCTCGTCATCCTCATCCCGACCGTGACCACGGTCCTCGCGGTCGACGACCTCAGCGACCTCGCCTCGGGCAACTTCTCCCAGTGGGTCGCCGCCTGGGGCGGCGAGCGCGTCGCGGTCGGCGTGAACGTCGCCATCGCCATCGCGATCCTCAACGCCGTCATCGTGATGGTGCTGCAGAACGCCCGGGTCGTCTACGCCTCGGCGCGCGATCGCTCCTGGCCGGCACCGATCAACGGCGTCCTCACCAAGCTGCACCCCCGCTACGCCACCCCCTGGCTGGCCACCCTCGTCATCGGCATCCCCGGCGCGATCCTCGCCGGCGCGGTCGAGATCGAGGCGCTGCTCGGGGTGACCTCGGTGGTCATCTCCGCGATGTACGTCGTCGTGGCGATCGCCGCGCTCCGCGCCCGTCGCCAGGGGCCCGCTGTCCAGGGCTGGCGGATGCCGCTGTGGCCGCTGCCGCCGCTGGTCGTCATCGGCGCGATCGGGTACGCGCTGGCCGGCTCCGCCCGGATGGACATCCTGATCACGGCGGGCGTCGTCGTCGGCGCCCTCGCCTACTACTACCTCTACCTCGCCCGTCGTCCCGGCGAGCGGTTCCTCGTCGTCGACCCGACCGAGGAATAGAGGCTCCACCCACCACGAGAATCGAACGAGAGAGAAGAACGCCATGGCTCGCTACGGAACCCAGTTCGGCCCCGACATCACCTTCCTGGGCGTCGACCGGTGTGACTGGGCTGACCCCGCGACGTACGAGGGTGCCGACGTGGTCATCCTCGGTGCCCCCTTCGACGGAGGTACGTCGCACCGGTCGGGCACCCGGTTCGGCCCGCAGTTCATCCGGCAGACCTGCTACCTGGCACACGACGGGTCGCGGCCCTCGCTTGCGATGCGGGTCGACGCGCTGCGGGACCTTCGCGTGCTGGACGCGGGTGACGTGGAGATGTACTCCGGCGACGCCGAGCGGTCGGTGCGTGACCTCCAGGAGGCCGTGCACACCGTGACGAGCAACGGCGCCATCCCGCTGGTGCTGGGCGGCGACCACACGATCGCCTGGCCCGACGCCGCCGGCGTCGCCCAGCACCTCGGCCAAGGACGCGTCTCGATGATCCACTTCGACGCCCACGCCGACACCGGTGACATCGAGTTCGGCTCGCTGATCGGGCATGGCCAGCCGATGCGCCGGCTCATCGAGTCCGGCGCGCTGCGCGGCGACCGGTTCCTGCAGATGGGGCTGCGCGGCTACTGGCCCGAGCCCGAGACGCTGGACTGGATGGCCGAGCAGGGCATGCGGTCCTACGAGATGACCGAGATCGTGCACCGCGGCCTGGAGGAGTGCCTCACCGAGGCCTTCACCATCGCGACCGACGAGTGTGACGGGGTCTTCCTCTCGGTCGACATCGACGTCTGCGACCCCGGGCACGCACCCGGCACCGGCACCCCGGAGCCGGGCGGCCTGACCGCCCGCCAACTGCTCGACTCGGTCCGCCGGATCGCCTACGAGCTGCCGGTGGTCGGCATCGACGTCGTCGAGGTCTCCCCGCCCTACGACCACGCCGACATCACCTCGTTCCTCGCCAACCGGGTCGTCCTCGAGGCGCTCTCGGGCATCGCCCGGCGCAAGCGCGACGAGGCCGACGGCACCCGCTGGGACCCGAGCCTTCCGCTACTCGCCCAGCGTCCTGACCGGCGTCCTGACCAGCGCCCCACCGACACTGACAAACAGGAGAACTGACATGACCACCCACGACGTGATCGTGGTCGGCGCCGGGGTCACCGGACTGACCGCGGCCTGGCGACTGGCCCAGGCGGGCCAGGACGTACTCGTCCTGGAGGCGCGCGACCGCGTCGGCGGCCGGCTGCGTACCGAGGTGCACGGTGCGCCCGGGGCAGAGGCCGACTTCGAGATCGGTGGCCAGTGGGTCTCGCCGGACCAGGACGCCCTGATCGGGATCCTCGACGAGCTCGGGCTGCCGACCTACCCGCGCTTCCGCGAGGGCGAGTCGCTCTACGTAGACAAGGCCGGTGTCGCGCACCGCTTCACCGACGACCTGCCGGTCGGGGAGGCCACCACGGCCGCCATCGCACAGCTGACCAAGACGCTCGACGGGCTCGCCGCGGCGATGGACCCGGCCCGGCCGTGGGAGCTCGACGACGCCGACCACCTCGACAGCGTCTCGTTCCGTGCCTGGCTCGAGCAGCAGTGCGACGACCCGGTCGCGGTCGACAACGTCGCCCTCTACATCGGGCCGGCGATGCTGACGAAGCCCGCCCACTCGTTCTCCGCGCTCCAGGCCGTGCAGATGGCCGCCAGCGCGGGGTCGTTCAGCAACCTCGTCGACGCCGACGTGATCCTCGACCGCCGGGTCCTCGGCGGTCTGCAGCGGGTGCCGCTGACGCTGGCCGAGCGGCTGGGGGACCGGGTCTGCCTCGGGCAGGACGTCACGCTGGTGGAGTGGGACGAGGACGGCGTCGTCGTCCATGTCGGCGCCGAGATCCATGCCGCTCACCGGCTGGTCCTCGCGGTGCCGCCGACCCTGGTCAAGCGGATCCGGTTCAGCCCCGAGCTTCCGGCCGAGCACCGGATCGCCCGCGAGCACCAGTCGTTCGGGCTGGTCATCAAGGTGCAGGCGCAGTACGAGACGCCGTTCTGGCGCACCGACGGGCTCAGCGGCACCGGCTTCGCGCCCTGGCAGCTGGTCCACGAGGTCTACGACAACACCCCCGAGGGCGAGCAGCGCGGGACGCTGGTCGGCTTCGTCTCCGACGAGCGCGCAGACGCGGTCGGCCGGCTCTCTGACGCCGAGCGCCGCCGTCAGGTGCTCGAGTCGCTGGCGGCGTACTTCGGGGATGCGGCGCTCGAGCCGCTCACCTTCGTCGAGAGCGACTGGCAGCACCAGGAGCTCACCGGCGGTGCGTACGGGACGAGCTTCGACCTGGGTGGGCTGACGCGTTGGGGTGCGGTGCTGCGCGAGCCGCTCGGGCCGATCGAGTTCGGCAGCAGCGACGTCGCCGGCCACGGCTTCCAGCACGTCGACGGTGCCGTACGTGTGGGCGAAGAGGTAACCGAGCGGATCCTGACCGCCCTGACGTCGATGTCGGCTCAGCGGACGGCGACCTCGGCGCCGTAGCGCTCGACGCAGAACGCCGAGAGCCGCTCGGCCAGGGCCGCGAGGGTCTCGGCGGCGTGGTGCTGCGGGTCCCAGGCGGCGTACAGCCTGATTCGGACCCTCCCCGCCGGTGCCTCGATGTGCAGGGGCACCAGGCCGAAACGCGGGTCGTCGGAGACGACCGCGATTCCGCGGCCCGAGGCCGCGAGCGCCTGCGCGACCTGGGCGTTGGACACCTCGAGGACGTCGCCGTAGCCCACGGCGGCGTCCTCGACCGCCGCGTCCAGGAGCGGCCGCGGCCGCAGGTCCTCGGTGAGGAGCACGAGCGGCCGCGCCACCAGATCGCGTACGTCCACGGACCCCCGTCCAGCCCACGGGTCGTCGGGTCGTACATATGCCCACACCGGCAGCACGGCGAGCGCGCGCGAGGCCAGGGACCGGGCCGGGGGCCGGGTGACGATCGCCAGGTCGGCGCCGGCGCGGACGGCCGCGACCGCGCCGCGGGGGTCGAGCTCGCGGACCATCGCGACGGGGTCGTCGGGCCCGAGTGTCGCCAGGAACGGCGCGAGCACGTCGGTCAGCGTCGTGGAGGGCACGGCGAGATGGAGCTCGTCGAGCCGGCCCGAGGCGAGCACCTCGACGGCGCGTTCGAGGTCGTCGGCGTGGGCGAGCAGGTCGCGGGCGCGGGGGAGGAGGTCCTCCGCCGTCCGGGTCAGGCGCAGCCGCCGCCCCTCCCTTGCGAACAGCGGCACGCCCAGGTGCGCCTCGAGCTGGCGCAGCTGCCGCGACAGCACCGGCTGGGTCACGTGCAGCACCTCGGCGGCCCGGGTCGCTGAGCCCGCGTCGGCAGTGGCGACGAAGTAGCGCAGCAGCCGCAGATCCATGCTCACGAGACATGATTGTAGTAGTCAAAAGGTCTTGGACGACATGTGTCGCGGAGGACCATGCTGAACCCATGACCGAGTCCTCGACCCTCGAACAGTCCCGTCTCCTGCGTACGCCGCTTCCCGGCCCGCGCTCCCAGGAGCTCATGCGCCGCAAGGTCGCGGCCGTGAGCCAGGGCGTGGCCACGACCATGCCCGTCTTCGCCGCCCGCGCGGCCGGCGGGATCGTCGAGGACGTCGACGGCAACCGCTTCATCGACCTCGGCTCCGGCATCGCGGTGACCACCGTCGGCTCCAGCGCCGCCCGGGTGGTCGATGCCGTCACCGACCAGGTGGCGGCCTTCACCCACACCTGCTTCATGGTCACTCCCTACGAGGGCTACGTGGCCGTCGCCGAGCAGCTCGCCCGGCTCACCCCCGGCGACCACGAGAAGCGCACCGCGCTGTTCAACTCCGGCTCCGAGGCCGTCGAGAACGCGGTCAAGATCGCCCGCTCGTTCACCGGCAAGGACGCGGTCGTGGTCTTCGACCACGCCTACCACGGGCGCACCAACCTCACCATGGCGATGACCGCGAAGAACATGCCGTACAAGCACGGCTTCGGGCCGTTCGCGGGCGAGGTCTACCGCGCGCCGATGTCCTACCCGTTCCGCGACTCCCCCGAGATCGACGGCAAGCTGGCCGCGGCCCGGGCGACCTCCCTGATCGAGACGCAGGTCGGTGCCGAGAACCTCGCCGCCGTCGTGATCGAGCCGGTGCAGGGCGAGGGCGGTTTCATCGTCCCGGCACCGGGCTTTCTCTCCGCGCTGGCGGAGTGGTGCCGCGCCAACGACGTGATCTTCGTGGCCGACGAGGTGCAGTCCGGCTTCGGCCGCACGGGCACCTGGTTCGCCGTCGAGCACGACGACGTCGTCCCGGACCTGGTGGTCAGCGCCAAGGGCATCGCCGGTGGCCTGCCGCTCTCCGCGGTGACCGGCCGCGCCGACGTCATGGACGCCGTCCACCCCGGTGGTCTGGGCGGCACCTACGGCGGCAACCCGCTCGCCTGCGCCGCCGCGCTGGCCGTGATCGAGACCATCGAGGCCGAGGACCTGCTCACCCGGGCCCGCACGATCGAGGACCGTCTCCTCGGCCGCCTCCGTGACCTGCAGGCGAGCGACCCGCGCATCGGTGACGTACGCGGTCGAGGCGCGATGATCGCAGCCGAGTTCGTCGACCCGGCCACCGGCAACCCCGACGGCGCGGTGGCCAAGGCCATCGCGGCCTACGCTCACAGCCAGGGCGTCATCACCCTGACCTGTGGCACCTGGGGCAACGTCATCCGCTTCCTGCCTCCGCTGAGCATCTCCGACGAGCTGCTCGACGAGGCCCTGGACGTACTCACGAGCGCACTGGAGGAGACCAAGTGACCACGAGCACCCAGCCTATGAACACCCAGCCCAGCTATCTCGACGCCCTCGAGCCCGGCAGCGGCGTCCTCGTCGGCGGCCGGTGGGGTCCGGGCGGCGCCGGCGTCTTCGCGGTCGAGAACCCGGCCACTCGTGAGCGCGTCGCCGATGTCGCCGATGGCAGCACCGAGGACGCGACCGCGGCCGTCGACGCGGCCGCCGCGGCACTGCCCGCATGGTCGGCGCTGCCGCCGCGCACGCGAAGTGAGCTGCTCAGCAAGGTCCGCGACCTGATGCTGCGCGACGCCGACGAGCTCGCCGCCCTGATCGCGCTCGAGAACGGCAAGTCCCTCGCCGACGCCCGCGGCGAGGTCGTGTACGCCGCCGAGTTCTTCCGCTGGTACGCCGAGGAGGCGGTGCGTCCGCACGGCGACTTCGGTGCCTCGCCGGCCGGCGGCACCCGCACCATCGTCACCCACAAGCCGGTCGGCGTGGCCGCCCTCGTGACGCCGTGGAACTTCCCGGCCGCCATGGCCACCCGCAAGATCGCCCCGGCTCTCGCGGCCGGCTGCACGGTCGTGCTCAAGCCCGCGGCCGAGACGCCCCTGACGGCCCTCGCGGTCGCTCGGCTGATCGCCGAGGCCGGCGTGCCGGACGGCGTCGTCAACGTGGTGCCAGGTCTGGACGCTCCCGCCATCGTCAGCACCTGGCTCGCCGACGCACGGGTCCGCAAGATCTCCTTCACCGGCTCGACCGGCGTCGGCCGCATCCTGCTCCGCCAGGCCGCCGACCGGGTCGTGAACACCTCGATGGAGCTCGGCGGCAACGCGCCGTTCGTGGTGACCTCGAGCGCCGACGTGGCCGCCGCGGTCGAGGGCGCGATGGTCGCCAAGTTCCGCAACGGGGGACAGGCCTGCACCGCGGCCAACCGGCTCTACGTCCACGCCGACGTCGCCGAGGAGTTCACCGCCCGCCTCGGTGCGGCCGTGGAGGCGCTCCGGGTCGGCCCCGCCGAGCAGGGCAGCGACATCGGCCCGCTCATCTCCGCCAAGGCGTACGCCACCGTCACCGGCCTCGTCGACGCCGCCGTGGCCGCGGGAGCCGTGATCGCCCACCGCGCCGAGGTCCCCGCCTCGGAGGGCTACTTCTACGCGCCCACGGTCCTGACCGACGTACCGGCCGACTCGCCGCTGCTGCGCGAGGAGATCTTCGGGCCGGTGGCCCCGATCGTGGTCTGGAACGACACCGAGGAGCTGCTCGCCTCCGTCAACGACACCGAGTTCGGCCTGGCGGCGTACGTCTTCGGCGAGATGGGCGAGGCGCTGCACGTGGCCGAGCGGATCGACGCCGGGATGGTCGGGGTCAACCGCGGCCTCGTCTCCGACCCGTCGGCGCCGTTCGGTGGGGTGAAGCAGAGCGGCATCGGGCGCGAGGGTGCGCGGGCGGGGCTGGAGGAGTACCTGGAGACGCAGTACCTCAGCGTCGCCTGGTGATTGCGCCCCAGGGATTGGCACAGCTCGGGCTCGATCAACGATGATGTGACTCAGGCCACCCGCACACCCTGCGGGTGGTCCATTGGGACAGCCCCCACCCGGGCAGTCCCGACCAACACTCCAGACGGACCACCAGCGCCGCCCGGCAGATTGAGGAGTCACCCATATGACCGCAGTGTTCGAGCCCGGGACCTCGTTCGAGGCCTACGACCTGGCAGACCGCTATCGAGTCGGAGCCGGCCCGGTGTTGCTCACCGGGATCCAGGCGATCGCGCGGATGCTCGTCGAGCAGCGCGCGCTGGACCAGCGCCGCGGCCTGCGGACCGGCACCTTCATCTCCGGCTACCCGGGCAGCCCTCTCGGTGGTCTGGACCAGCTGCTGCTGGGTCTGCCGAAGGAGATGGCCGACGCCGACATCACCGTGGTCCCCGGCCTCAACGAGGAGCTCGCCGCGACCGCTGTCTGGGGCAGCCAGTCGGCGGTCACCCTCGACACCGAGCGCTACGACGGCGTGACGGGGGTCTGGTACGGCAAGGGCCCCGGCGTCGACCGCGCGCTCGACGCGATGCGTCACGCGAACATGTACGGGGCCCACCCCACCGGCGGCATGCTGATGCTGGTCGGCGATGACCCGGCCGCGAAGTCGTCCACCGTGCCCGCCGTCAGCGAGCGCACCCTGGCCTCGCTCGGCATCCCGGTGCTGTTCCCGCGCAACGCCTCCGAGATCGTCGAGTACGGCATGGAGGGCATCGCCCTCTCCCGCGCCTCCGGCTGCGTCGTCGCCCTCAAGATCGTCGCCGATGTCGCCGACGGCGCCTGGGTGGTCAACCCGGAGATCGGCGTCCTCGACCCGGTCACGCCCAAGACCCAGTGGGAGGGCGTCCCCTACACCTACGAGCCGACCAAGATCGAGCTCTTCCCCGACCGGATCGTCGGCGCCGAGGCCAAGCTCTACGGCCCCCGGATGAACGTCGTGAAGGCGTACGCCGCCGAGAACCGGCTCAACCGGATCGAGGTCAAGGCGCCGAACGCCAAGGTCGGCATCGTCG
>JALZDD010000182.1 GCA_030862715.1 Actinomycetota bacterium
GCCCCGCGGACGGTGGCCGGCACGATCTGGTTCTCCTGCATCGCGTTCAGCAGTGCCTCGGCGTTGATCGCCGCGGCACGGGCGCCGGCGACGCTCACGATCTCGGCCATCGGCGCCGGGGTCAGTCCCGAGCCCGCGAACGTCTTGTCCTCGAGCGCTAGGAAGTTCTGTGACGGGTAGCGCAGGATGCTGGCTGCGTTGCCGGACTTGTCCGCCTCGTCCGAGGAGGCCATTGCCTCCAACCGCTCGATCCGCTCCGACAGCGGTGGGTGCGAGTCGTAGGCAGACGTGTTCACCTCGGGCGGGGCCGCGCTGATCCTGGCGAGCTCCTCGAGCCGCTCGGGGTCGCTCATCAGGTTGGTGAAGTTGTCGAAGAAGCGCGTGGGCCGAAGGCCGTAGTGAGTGCCGGCCTCGACGTACTGCTCCAGATAGATGCGCCAGGCGGCGTCGAGCGCGGGCAGGGTGCGCAGCGTGACGGCCGCCGTCCGCGGTCCGGCGACCGTCGCGCTGAGCTGGTCGGCGTCGATCTCATGGGCGTGCGCGAGCGGGCGGGTCAGGGAGAAGAAGAGACGAGCGTACGTCCGGAACGGCCGCTTCACCAGCGGGTTGGAGAGGCCGGCGGCGACCTCGGCGATCGCCAGCCGGCTCCGGTGGATCAGGGCACCGAGCCGGGTGTGGTTGGTGCTGTGGTGGCCGAGCTCGTGGGCGAGCACCGCGTGGAGCTGGTTGCGGGAGAGGCCCTGGAGAAGAGGTACGCCGAGGAACATGCGCCGGGTCCCGGTCCTGAGCCCGAGCAGGCTGGTCTCCTCGCTGACCGCCGCGTTGACCTCCGGCACCAGGCGGATCTCGTCGGGGGCGCGGGTCCCGGCGGTGGCGGCGAGGTCGCGGACCTCCGCCCACAGCCCGGGCTGGTCCTGCTCGGTGAGGACGAGCCCGCCGGGGTCGCTCGAGGTCCTGGTGCGCCGCCGTGGGGCCATCTGCTGACCGACCAGCATGAGGGCAGCCAGGACGTAGGCACCGGCCAGGAAGATGACCGCGAGAGCAGCCCGGAGCGTACGCATGAATGGTGGACCTTGTGGGGGGACGGGTTTCAGCCCGAGATGAGTGGGAGGGTAGCGGGTCCGGCGATTCGCTGGGAAGCGGCCACACCTTAGACTCGACTCAATGACTGAGACTCCCGCGCCGCGCCTGGCGGCCACGATCGAGGAGGTCTGGGAAGCGCTGCAGTCGCGCTGGCCCGAGACCCGGCTCGAGCCTTCCCTGGACCGGATCCGTGCCCTGCTCGAGATCCTCGGTGATCCGCAGAACGCGTTCCGGATCATCCAGCTGACCGGCACCAACGGCAAGACCTCCACCTCCCGGATGATCGACACGCTGCTGCGGTCCCTCGACCTGCGCGTGGGGCGGTTCACCTCGCCGCATGTGGAGCGGATCAACGAGCGGATCTCGATCGACGGCGAGCCCCTGACCGACGATGAGTTCGTGGCCGCGTTCAACGACGTCGCCCACTACCTCGGCATGGTCGACGACGACCAGCCGCACCCGCTGTCGTTCTTCGAGTCCATGGTCGGGATGGCCTACGCCAAGTTCGCCGAGGCCCCGGTCGACGTGGCCGTCGTCGAGGTCGGGCTGGGCGGCGGCTGGGACGCGACCAACGTCGCGAACGCCGATGTCGCCGTGGTGACCCCGATCGCGGTCGACCACGCGAAGTATCTCGGTGACACCCCGGTCGCCATCGCGCGCGAGAAGGCCGGGATCATCAAGCCTGATTCGGTCGCCGTGATCGCCGAACAGTCCGTCGAGGTCGCCGCGGTGCTGGACCAGCACGCGGCGGAGGTCGGCGCCCGGCTGCTGTGGGAGGGCACCGACTTCGGGGTCGTGTCCCGCACCCCGGCGGTGGGCGGACAGATCCTCACGCTGCGCGGACTGCGAGGGGAGTACGAAGACCTCTTCCTGCCCCTCTACGGCGCCCACCAGGCGCAGAACGCGGCGACGGCGCTGGCCGCGGTCGAGGCGTTCCTGGGAGACGCCGTGTTGGCCGACGAGCTCGTGCGCGACGCGTTCGCCAAGGTCGACTCGCCGGCGCGGCTGGAGATCATGCGATCCTCCCCGACCGTCCTGCTCGACGCGGCCCACAACCCGGCCGGTGCCGAGGCGACGGTCGCCGCCCTGGAGGACTCCTTCTCCTTCTCCGGTGTCGTCGGCGTCATCGGAGTGATGGGCGACAAGGACGTCGAGGGCCTGCTCGCGGTCTTCGAGCCCGTGCTCGAGCATCTCGTCGTCACGCAGAACTCCACCGAGCGTGCCCTTCCGGCCGTCGAGCTCGCGAAGGTCGCCGTCGACCTCTACGGCGAGGACCGGGTCTCGGTGGTTCCGCGTATGGCCGACGCCATCGACGCTGCGATCGGCCTCTCGGAGTCCTCCGGCGGAGGCTCGATCTCCGAGGGCGCGGTGCTGGTGACCGGTTCCGTGGTGACCGCCGGGGAGGCGCGTACGCTGCTGGGCTCTCGTGGCCCGGCCGCCCGGTCGGCCGCGACCGCCCGGGTCGTGCCGACCGCCGACCCGGAGCTGGAGGCCTACCTGGAGGCGGACGCAGATGGCGAGTGAGCGGGAGAAGTCGCCACGGCGCGGCATGTGCGCCGCCATCGTGTCTATGGAGGGACTCGCGGTCGCGCTGGCCGCACCCGTGATGATCTCGATCGGCGGGGTCTCCGCAGGGCTGGCGCTTCCGCTGGGCCTCGGGTTCTTCGTGGCCTGCATCCTGGTGGCCGGAATGCTGCGTCGTCCCTGGGCCTACTGGATCGGCTGGGCGCTGCAGGTCGTCGCGATCGCGATGGGCTTCCTGATCCCGATCATGTTCGTCGTCGGCGTGATCTTCGCGGTCCTGTGGGGCATGGCCGACATCCTCGGTCGCAAGATCGAGAGCGAGCGTGCCGCGGCCTTCGAGGCGTTCGACCGGATCGCCGCCGAGGAAAGCGCCGAGGAAAGCGCCGTGGAAAGCGCCGGGGAAAGCGCCGGGGAAGAGGCCGAGCCCAGGTAGGTTGCTGCCGTGGAGGAGCGCGACGAGCTGCAGATGGCGACGGACGAGACGCCGACCGACTGGGCACTGTGCCCGGCGTGCGGGAACGCGCTGGTGCTGCGGCGTCCGCGGACGCGTACGGCTCACTACGCGCACAAGGCCGGGGAGTCGTGCCGGCTCGTGGGCGCGCAGCTGCGGCGTACCAGCTCCGGGTGGGCCGTCGGCGGTGGCGAGGACGATCCGGACAGCCTCGAGAACCTCTTCGACCTGATCGAGGATGACGTGCCCGGTCGCTAGCGGGCGAGGGCCCCGGTGAGCGCGGCGAGCGCTTGATCGAGCTCCAGGTCGGTCACCCCGCCGAAACCGATGACCAGGCCGGTCAGGCCGCTGGTGCGGGCGTAGGTGGAGAGCATGTTGATCTCGAAGCCGGCGGCCCTGGCGGCGTCGCGGGCCCTGCGTGCGTCCGACTCGGGCAGCAGCCAGGTGGAGTACATGCCGGCGAGCGGACCGGCGAGCGTGGCGTAGGGGCTCATCGCCTCGGCCACCCTCGGGGCACGCTCGGCATAGACGCGGCGGGCGGAGCGTACGGCTCTGTCGAGCCAGCCGTCGCGGAGCAGCGTCAGGAGCGCGCGCTGCGAGGGCCAGGCGGCGCCGGAGTGGGTGATGGTGCGGCGGCGCAGGATCAGCTCGTGCAGGTCGGGCGGCGCGACCAGCCAGCCCAGGCGCAGTGTCGGGAGCACCGACTTCGCCGCGGTGCCGAGATAGACCACCCGGCCGCGGTCCAGCCGGGCCATCGCGGGCACCGGCGCGACGTCGTAGCGGAACTCCGAGTCGTAGTCGTCCTCGATCACCACCGCGTTCGCCCGTCTGGCGGCCTCGAGGAGAGCCAGCCGGTCGGCCGCGGGCATGACGCGTCCCAGCGGGTGCTGATGCGCCGGAGTGACGTACGCCGCCACCGCATCGCCCAGGTCACCCACCGTCTTCACGGCGGGCAGGTCGATGACCTCGCGTCCGTAGGTGAGCACCGTCTCGGCTGCGGCCCGGTATCCCGGATCCTCCACCGCGACCGGCCCGGGGCGCAGCTCGGGAAGCAGCGCGCGGAGCCCGTCGGTGGTGCCCGCGGTCACGATGATCTCGTCCGGGTGGAGGTCCAGGCCGCGGGTGCGTCCGAGCCTCCCCGCCAGCGCCTCGCGCAGCTCGAGCAGCCCCCGCGGATCGTCGTAGCCACGCGGGGGAGCGGCGACCGAGACCTCCCGCCACGCCCGCCGCCACCCCGGCTCCAGCCGTGAGTCGAAGAACGGTGTGCCCGTGTCCAGCCCAGACGTCACCCCGGTCTGCCGAGACGTCGGTCGCGTCGGCCGAGACGTCACTGGCGGTGCTGCTGAGGTCGTCGTGGTGCGGGTCGCGGTGACGTACGTCCCGGATCCGCGGCGCGCCTCGAGCCAGCCCTCGGCGGTGAGCTGGTCGTAGGCCTGCTCGGTCACCGCGCGCGAGACGCCAAGGTC
>JALZDD010000210.1 GCA_030862715.1 Actinomycetota bacterium
TCCCCGCGCTGAAGGCGGCGCTGGAGGAGCAGGGGCGCCCGGACATCATGATCGTCATCGGCGGGGTCATCCCGCCCGACGACGTGGCCACGCTCGAGCAGATGGGCGCCGCCGCGGTCTTCCTGCCCGGCACCGTCATCGCCGACTCCGCCATCGACCTGCTCGGCCGTCTGCGGGAGCAACTCGGTCACTGACCGTTCCGAGTATGTCCTCGCCGGGGGCGTCGGGCTCGTCTAGCCTCAGAGCTGTGACGGACCTACGCCCCCGGCGGGCATCCGGGGACGGGCTGATGAGGGTCGGCGCCTACGAGATCCTCAGCAAGCTCGGTGAGGGCGGCATGGGTGTCGTCCACCTCGCCCGCCACGAGGAGACCGGCGAGCGGGTGGCGCTGAAGGTGCTGCGTACGCATGTCGTGGGGGACGAGGAGACCCGCGCCCGGCTGGAGCGCGAGGTGCGGTCGCTGCGGCAGGTGCGCAGCCCCTGGATCGCCGAGATCGTCGACGCCGACCCCTACGCGGACCTTCCCTACGTCGCGACCCGCTACGTGCCCGGACCGACGCTGCACGACCGGATCAAGGACGACGGCCCCGTCGTCGGCGAGGACCGGTTCTGGCTGGCGCGCTGCCTGGCCGGCGGTGTCGCCGCCTGCCACGACGCCGGCGTGCTGCACCGTGACGTGAAGCCCTCCAACGTGGTGATGGAAGGACGTACACCGGTGCTCATCGACTTCGGGCTGGCCAGGGTCGCCGACGATCCCAAGATCACCCTCACCGGGTGGCTGGTCGGCACGCCGGGCTATCTGGCGCCGGAGATCCTGGAGGGGACACCCTCGTCGCCGGCCAGCGACGTGCACTCCTGGGCCGCGACGGCCGCCTATGCGCTGCTGGGCCGGCCGCCGTTCGGGACCGGTCCGTCGATGGCCGTCCTGGATCGAGTACGCCGCGGCCAGCACGATCTCGACGGCATCGAGGGGTCGATGCGGGAGGTCCTCACCGCCGCGCTGGCGACGGATCCCGCGGACCGGCCGGGCCTGGAGGAACTGCGGGAGTGGCTGATGGAGCCCGAGGTGCCGTGGTCCGGAGCGGATGCCTCGGCGGTCACCAAGGTGCTGCCGGTGACGATGCCGCTGGCCGCCGCACCGATGGACGCCGAGCTGAAGCCGACACTGGTCGACCCGGACGCCGCCGGCGACGCCGTGACAGAGGTGGAGGCGGTGCCGCCGACCGCGGTGACCGTCGCCGACGCGCCCGCCGAGCCGGTGGTGGTGCGCCGGTTCGACCCGCAGGCGCCACCGGCTCCGTCGCCCGAGCCCGGCTGGAGCCCGCCCAGCAAGCACGCCAACCTCAAGCGCTGGCCGGGTCCGATGCACTTCCTGGTGCTGGTCGCGCTCGCCGCGATCCTCGCCGGGGTCGTGGCTGCGTACCCGTTCCTCGGCGCCACCCTCCTCGGCCTCGGCGTCTGGCTGCTGCGGGCCGTCTCGATGGCCGCCGACCACCTGTCGAAGCGTCGTGAGGCGCGTGGACGGAAGTGGTACGACGGTCTGTGGGCGCTCGTCCGCTCGCCGTGGGACCTGGTGCGCGCGATCCCCGGCACGGTGGCGCTGACCGCGTTGACGGGCGTGATCGCGGCCGCCGTGGCGGTCGGCTGCCTGGCCCTCGACCTGCCGCTGACCGTGGTGCTCTACGTCGCCGCGATGGTCTTCATGTCCGCGGCCTGGCTCGCCTCGCAACGGGTCCGCGACACCGTCGGGCCGGTCGCCCGGGCCGCGTCCTCACCGTCACAGCGCTGGGTCGTCGCCGTCGTCGGCCTGGCGATCATCGCCGCCGCGCTCGCCTGGTACGCGGTGCAGATGGGTGTCTCGTGGGTGCCGCTGGATGACGTCCGTTCAGGTCAGCTGCCCGACGTCGTGCGCGACGTCCTGCGGCGCGCTCGCTGACCTGGTTCGCGATTGGCTAAGGTGCTGGCCATGCCAGGGCCCGACGTACAAGACCTTCTCGACGGCATCAGCGACGGCAAGCGGGCGGCGGTGTCACGGGCGATCACCTTGGTGGAGTCGACCAAGCCCCAGCACCGCGACATCGCCCGCGAGCTGCTCACCAAGCTCCCGGCGGCCCGCGGCGAAGCCGCAGATGAGCACAGAACCGTCCGGGTCGGTATCTCCGGGGTGCCGGGGGTCGGCAAGTCGACCTTCATCGAGGCTCTCGGCAGCCGGCTGACCGCCAACGGTCTCAAGGTGGGGGTGCTGGCGGTCGACCCGTCGTCGGTACGCACCGGCGGCTCCGTCCTGGGCGACAAGACGCGCATGCAGCGGCTCTCCGTGGACCCCA
>JALZDD010000249.1 GCA_030862715.1 Actinomycetota bacterium
AGAGATTCTGGGGAGGTTTGCTCCTTCGGCGCCTCACCCCGGATGGGCGAGGACTCTCCCGCTGCGGTTCAAATGGCGGATGTGAAGTTGTGCGGCACAACCTAGGTCTGGCCACCTCGGTCGTCAAGACGTGACGACCTCGGCCGACCCTCGGCCCCATTAACGGGAACTGTTCTCATCGGGCTCTACGATGGCCCGATGCCAGCGACCAGCGCCAGCACCCGGGTCCCCGTGGTCATCCTCACCGGCCATCTCGGGTCGGGGAAGACCACGTTGCTCAACCATCTGCTGCGCCAGCCAGGCGCGCGGGTGGGCGTGGTCGTCAACGACTTCGGCGACATCAACGTCGACGCAGGCCTCGTCACCGGCCAGGTCGACGAGCCGGCCTCGATCGCCGGCGGCTGCCTGTGCTGCCTGCCCGACGCCGGCGGCCTCGACGACGCCCTGGAGAAGCTGACCCACCCGCGACTCGCGCTCGACGTCGTCATCGTCGAGGCCAGCGGGATCGCCGAGCCCGGCACGCTGGCCCGGCTGGTCCGGTTCAGCGGCGTCGAGCGGGTACGCCGCGGTGGGCTCATCGAGGTCGTGGACGCCTCGGCGTACTTCGACACCCTCGACGACGGGCGTGGCCCGGCGCCGGTCCGGTTCGCGGCCGCCTCGCTGGTCGTGGTCAACAAGACCGACCTGGTGCCGGCTGCCGAGCGGGACGAGGTCCTGGCCCGGATCGAGCAGCGCGTGCGGGAGCACAACCCCGAGGTCCATGTGGCGTACGCGGTGGGTGGCCGCATCGACCCGCGGCTGGTCTACGACGCCGCCGTGCCCGAGGACCCGCCCGACGAGCTGCCGATCGCCGCACTGCTGCGCGAAGCGGCGGCTTCCGGCCACGAGGCCCATCAGCATGCCCGGGCGGTCACCGTGACGACCCCGGGCACCATCGAGCCGGCTCGGCTGGTCGACCTGCTCGAGGAGCCGCCGGCCACGGCGTACCGGGTCAAGGGGACCGTCGCCGTCGCGACCGGCCAAGGGCCGCGCAGCTACCACGTGAACCTGGTCGGACGCAGCGCCCATGTCGCCGCAGCCAGGCGGACACAAGACGCGACGAGCGAGCTCGTGGCCATCGGCCTCGATCTCGAGACCGATCCCGTTCAGGAGCGCCTCGCGGAGGCCCTCGCCCCGGCCGAACGACCGAGCACCGAGGGTCTTCGCCGGTTGCGCCAGCTGGTGCGGGTCAGCCTCTGACCAGCGGAATCAGCCCGCGCGGCGCACGATCCGTTCCATGTCGGTGATGATCACCGAGCGCGACTCCAGCCGGACCCAGCCCTTGGCCGCGAAGTCGGCGAGCGCCTTGTTGACCGTCTCTCGAGCCGCGCCCACGAGCTGCGCGAGCTCCTCCTGGGTCAGGTCGTGGCGTACGTGGACGCCCTCCTCGGTCTGCACACCGAACCTCTCGGCGAGGTCGAGCAGAGCCTTCGCCACCCGGCGGGGAGCGTCGGCGAAGACCAGGTCACCGATCACGTCGTTGGCCCGGCGCAGGCGACCCGACAGCAGGGCGAGCAGCCCACGGGTGACGCCCGGCCGCCCGTCGAGCAGGCGCAGCAGGTCGTCGTGCGACAGCGAGGCGAGCTCCACCTGGTCGGTGACTGCCGTGACCGTCGAGGAACGCCGGCCGGGGTCGAAGAGCGACAGCTCACCGAACACCTGGCCCGGCCCCAGGATCGCCAGCAGGCTGTCCTGCCCGCCGGCCGAGGCACGGCTCAGCTTCACCTTGCCGGCCACGACGGCATAGAGCCGGTCGGCGGCGTCGTCCTCGTGGAACAGCACCTCGCCCCGCCTGAGGCGGGCCTGACCCATCATAGCGAGCATCGCCGTCATCGACTCGTCGTCCAGCTCGCTGAAAAGCGGTGCGTGCCGAAGCACGTCTTGATCCATTACCCAGCCGCTCCTGTCATCCTTCTACCGAAGACATCAGCCTAGCCAGATCCGGGGCTGTGACAGTGGATGTGTGTCCCGCATCGCACCGTTGTCGAGTGCGTTCTTCGCCACACCGGCCGCGGCGGGAAGCCTCGGGGCCGCTGCGTCGTTGAACCTGCCGTGAAGCTCTCCATGCTGGACCGGTCCCGCACGCGGGTGGGGTACGCCGAGGGCGCTGCGCTGACCCACACGATCGAGCGCGCGGTGTCCGCCGAGCGGCTCGGCTACCACCGGTTCTGGGTCGCCGAGCACCACGCGGTGCCCGGGATCGCCTCGGGGTCGCCGCCGGTGCTGCTCGGTGCGCTCGGCGCGCACACCTCCACGATCCGGCTCGGCTCGGGCGGGGTGATGCTGCCGCACCACCAGCCGCTGGTCGTCGCCGAGCAGTTCCTCATGCTCGACGCGCTCTATCCCGACCGGATCGACCTCGGCCTGGGACGCACACTCGGCTTCACCGCACCCGTACGCCGCGCCCTGCGGCAGGATCTCGACGACCCGGACACGTTCGCCGAGGACATCGAGGAGCTCCGCGGCTATCTCGACCGCACCGCGGCGGTCACCGCCCGGCCCGCCGCCGCCCACCAGATCCCGATGTTCGTGCTCGCGACCGGGAAGGGCGTCGCGCTCGCCTCCCGCCTCGGGCTGCCGGTCGTCGTGGGCGGCCCGGTGCTCGACAGCCCGCGACTGAACGAGCTGCTGGGGGCGTACCGGAAGGACTTCCAGCCCTCCTCGCGAGCGGCCGAGCCTTCGGTGATCATCTCCGTCGACGTGCTCGTCGCCGACACCGACGCCGAGGCCGCCGAGCTCGCGCTGCCGGAGGCCTGGGCGATGGCCAGGTCGCGACAGACCGGCGAGTTCGGTCCGCTCGAGCCGGTCGCGGCGATCCGGGACCAGGCCTGGTCCAACCAGCTGCGCGAACGGGTCGAGGCACACCTGGCCCGTACGACCGCGGGATCGCCCCAGACCGTCCAAAGACGTCTCGACCAGCTGGCCGAGGCCACCGGAGCCGACGAGCTCCTGGCCTTCACCTCCACCTACGACCGCGACGCCCAGCTCGCCTCCGACGCCGCGCTCGCGGGGATCATGACCGCTCGGGTGTAGGAGCTCACCCCAGCTTGTCGAGCATCCGGACCGCGGTGTCCTCGTCGGTGATCAGGGTGTCGAACCAGCCGGCCCGCGCGCCCGCGATGATGCTGGGCACCTTCGTCGGGCCCACCGCCATCGCGATCGTGTGCGGGATCGCGCGCAGCTCCTCGTAGGTGGTGGCGATGAGGGACTCCGCAGGATAGGGCAACGCCCGACCGTCCTCGTCGAAGAACCGGGTGCAGATGTCGCCCGCGGCCTCACGGAGCCAGGGCGCGTCCCGCGGCACGTAGCCTGGCAACGACTCGCGGGTCAGCGGTGGCGCGCCGATGCCGAGCACGGCCACCCTCGCCTGACTCCACAGGTCGAGTACGCGACGGGTGCTCGGATCCTGGAGCAGCAGCCGGTGCAGGTCCGCTCCCGGCTGTGCCGGGGCATAGAGGAAGACCGGGCGGCCGTCGAGCTGCTCGGCGAACATCCTGGTGATCTCGTTGGTCTGGTACCAGGCCTCGGGCTCGTCCTGCCCACCGACGGTCGGCGTCACCACCACGCCGGGGAAGGACGGCAGCGCCTCCTGACTCACCTCCCAGACGGTGCGACCCGAGGAGACCAGCAGCACGTCGCCGGCCTTCAGTCCGATCTCGGTCAACGCCTCACCGAGCCGGGCGGCGAGCGCCGCTCCGGTGAGCGAGCGGTGGAACCCTCCGGCGACGAACACCCTGGCGAGACCGAGGGCCTCGCAGAGTCGTTCCTCCATCTCGGAGGCGCGCCGGGTCGCGGGGTCGATCACCTCGATCCGGACGATGCCGGTGCGACGCGCTTCCGAGAGCACCCTGCTGACCGTCGCGCGGCTGATGCCGAGCTGCTGCGCGACCTGCGCCTGGGTCGCTTCCTTGAGGTAGTAGAGCGTCGCCGCAGCATGCATGACCTCGGGGGTAAAGCGGGTGCTTGCCGTCGTCCCTACGGCCTCCAGGATCGGCTGTTGGCCGTGCGCTTCGCCTGTGTTCTCCACGGCACCACTCTTCCACAGCCGCACCCGCCGATCCGTCCAAACCTGAAAATCTGTTCTGGACATTTGTTCGCGACCTATGCGACGGTGGATGAGCTCAAGTGATCAAGATCACTAACAGGAGGTCCCCATGACGCAGGCAACTTCAGAGCTCGACCGGCGCACCATGCAGGCGGTCGTCTGTCACGGGCCCGAGGACTACCGCTTCGAGGAGGTCCCGGTCCCTGTCCCGGGACCCGGCGAGGCGCTGATCCGGGTCGAGGCCGTCGGCATCTGCGCGAGCGACTTGAAGTGCTACCACGGCGCCGCGAAGTTCTGGGGTGACGAGAACCGGCCCGCCTGGGCCGAGACCGAGGTCATCCCCGGCCACGAGTTCACCGGCGAGGTGGTCGCCCTCGATCAGGAGGCACGTACGCGGTGGGGAGTCGAGGTCGGCGACCGCGTCGTCGCCGAGCAGATCGTGCCGTGCGGAGAGTGTCGCTACTGCCGGCGCGGGGAGTACTGGATGTGCGGGCCCCACGACATGTTCGGGTTCAAGCGCAGCACCCCGGGCGCGATGGCCGAGTACATGGTCTTCTCCCCCGCCTCCTTGGTGCACCGGATCAGCAAGGACCTCCCGCCCGCGCACGCCGCATTCGCCGAGCCGCTGTCCTGCTCCCTGCACGCCGTGGAGAGGGCCCAGATCACCTTCGACGACGTCGTCGTGGTCGCGGGCTGCGGACCGATCGGCCTCGGCATGATCGCCGGCGCCGCGGCCAAGTCGCCGGCCCGGGTGGTCGCCCTCGACATGGCTCCGGAGAAGCTGGACCTGGCCACGAAGTGCGGCGCGACCGACATCGTCAACATCGCCGAGCAGGATCCTGTCGAGTTCGTCCGCTCGATCACCGACGGCTACGGCGCCGACGTCTACCTCGAGGGCACCGGACATCCCTCCGCTGTGCTGCAGGGCCTCAACGTGCTGCGCAAGCTCGGCACCTATGTGGAGTACGGCGTCTTCGGCTCCGAGGTGACCGTCGACTGGAGCATCATCAGCGACGACAAGGAGCTCGACGTACGCGGCGCCCACCTCGGCCCGAACTGCTGGCCGGCCGCGATCCGGATGCTGGAGTCCGGCGTGCTCCCGCTCGACGAGATCTGCACCCACCAGCTGCCCCTGGCCCGGTTCCAGGACGGCCTCGACCTGGTGGCACGCGGCACCGAGTCGATCAAGGTCTCGCTGATCCCGTGACCGCGCCAGCCTCCTTCTGGCTCGGCACGAGCTGGAAGATGACGAAGACCCTGGGCGAGGCCGAGGCGTACGCAAGCGACCTGCGTGCGGCGGTCGAGGCGGGCAGCGTGCCGCCCGAGCTGCGGCTCTTCGTCCTGCCCGCCGCCACCTCCCTCGCCACCGTCCGCGACCGGCTGGACGGCACGGGGGTGGCCCTCGGTGCGCAGAACGCCCACCCGGGTCCGGACGGCGCCGTCACCGGCGAGGTGTCCATGAGCATGGTGCGCGACGCCGGCGCGAGCCTCGTCGAGCTCGGGCACGCCGAGCGCCGCACCCTGCTCGGCGAGACCGACGACATGGTGGCCGACAAGGTCGCGGCCGCGGTCTCGGCCGGGCTGACACCCCTCGTGTGTGTCGGCGAGACCGCCGCCGAGCGTGCCCACGGCGAGACCCCCGATGTCCTGGCCCGGCAGGTACGCACCGCGCTCAGCCGTCTCGGGGGGTCGCGACCCAGCGAGCTGCTGGTGGCCTACGAGCCCCACTGGGCCATCGGCGCCGAGGGCCGTCCCGCCACGCCGACCGAGGTCGCCGAAGGTCTCGCCGTCGTACGCCGGACCTTGGACGAGGACCTGGCCGGCACGCCGACCTCCGTCCTCTACGGAGGCAGCGTCCATGCGGGCAACGCCGCCGACCTGGTGATGGGCCTCGACGTGGACGGCCTCTTCGTCGGGCGCGCCGCATGGACCGCGCCGGGACTCGTCGACCTCGCTCACCGTTGCGCAGACGCGCTTCGTCAACGAAGGCGCCGCCAACCAACCCCCGACCTCGTGTCCGCGATCGTTCGAAAGGACCCAAGATGACACGACACCGCCGCCTCACCCCCTTCCGCATCGGCGGAGCGGTGGCCATCGCCGCACTCCTCGTCGCGATGACGCTCAGTACCCGCTTCGTCACCCCCGACGAGCTCGCCTCGATCGGCCCGGAGACCTTCGACCCGGCGCAGACCGCCGAGGATCTGTTCGCCGAGGCGAACGAGACCATTCCCGATGCGGCGACGCCGCTTCCCGAGCTCCTCACCGGGCTCCAGAAGGATGTCGCCAAGACCGCCGACGACCTGGAAGCGTCCAGGCCCAACGACACCACGTACCTGTTCCCCGTACGCGGCACCGCGACCGTCGTCGCGGCCCAGGATCAGGCTGTCGAGATCACCGTCGAGGGCGTCCCCGGGACGACCCCGCTCAGTCTCGCCTCCGGACCGGCCGCCAACGGAGCGGTCCTGCGCGACGCCCTCGGCTTCAAGTTCGGGGACGCCTCCAACCAGACCACCTACCAGCAGGTGGGCGACGAGCTGAAGGCTCTCGTCCGCGAGCAGATCGAGCAGGGCACGGGCGGCGCGAAAGTCGCTCCCGGCTCGGAGCTCGACTTCACCGGGATCGTGAGCGTCACCGACACCGGCATGCCGCAGCCCGCGGCCAAGCCCGTGCAGATCCAGCCGCTGACGGTGGAGGTCGCACCATGAGCGCGCCGACCGCGACCGTCGCCACCGGCGCCACCGAGGTCGGTCAGGTGGTGCTCCGCGCGGTCGGGATCTCCAAGACGTACGGCGTCACCAAGGCGCTCAAGGGTGTCGACTTCGAGGTCCGCGCCGGCCAGGTCACCGTGCTCTTCGGGGAGAACGGTGCCGGGAAGTCGACGCTCATGAAGATCCTCTCGGGCGTCGAGCAGCCCACCGGCGGACAGCTGGTCCTGCACGACGAGCCGGTCACCTTGGAGGACACCGTCGACGCGGTGGAGCGAGGGATCTCGATCATCCACCAGGAGACGAACCTCTGCCCGAACCTCAACGTACGGGACAACATCTTCCTCGGCCGCGAGCTGCACACCCGCATGGGCGGGATCGACTACTCCCGCGAGGCGGACATCACCGCGCGGCTGATGCGCCAGCTCGAGGAGGAGATCGCACCCCAGACCCCGGTCGCGGACCTCCGGATGGGCCAGCAGCAGATCGTCGAGATCGCGAGGGCGCTGGCCGCCGAGACCCGGATCCTGATCATGGACGAGCCCACCTCGGCCCTCAGCGCGAGCGAGGTCGAGGTGCTGTTCCGGGTCATCCGGGAGCTCACCGCCAACGGCGTCGCGATCGTCTACATCTCCCACCACCTCGAGGAGGCGATCAGCATCGCCGATCACGCGGTGGTGCTCCGCGACGGCGAGCTGGTGGCGCACGAGCCGGCGAGCCAGATCGACCTGCCCTGGGTGGTGCACCGGATGACGGGCCGGCAGGCGGAGTACGACTTCCGCGAGGAGCCCCGTGACTTCGGCGAGGTCGCGCTCTCCGTCCGGAATCTCACGGTCGCCGACCTCGGCACCGGACGAGTCGTGGTCGACGACGTCTCCCTGGACGTACGCACCGGCGAGATCGTCTGTCTCTACGGCCTGATGGGCGCCGGACGTACCGAGCTGATGGAGACCCTCGCCGGCCGTGACCCGATGACCGCCGGCGAGGTGCTGCTGAACGGCGAGAACATCGCCGGACTCGGCGTCAGCGAGCGGATCTCGCGCGGCCTCGGGCTCGTTCCCGAGGACCGTCAGCGCGATGGCGTCGTCCAGCTGCTCAGCGTCGGCAGCAACCTCTCGCTCGCCGGTCTGCGCTCGGTGGTCCACCGCGGCCTGATCTCCCGGGGCGCGGAGTCCAAGCGGATCAGACGCGGCATGGACGAGGTCACCGTCAAGGCGGCCGGGCCGGGCACCCCGATCACGTCGCTGTCCGGCGGTAACCAGCAGAAGGTCGTGATCGGGAAGCTGTTGATGACCGATCCGAGCGTACTGCTCCTCGACGAGCCCACCCGCGGCATCGACGTGGGGGCCAAGGGCGAGATCTTCGCCCTGCTCTTCAAGGAGGCGCAGAAGGGCCTCGGGGTCCTGTACGTCACCTCGGAGATCGGTGAGGCGATGACCGCCTCCCACCGCATCGTCGTGATGAACAAGGGCCGCATCGTGCGCGAGTTCGACCCACGTACGAGCACCCGGGCCGAGGTCATGGCCGCATCCGGCGAGTCAGCCAACCCGACGACCAGCACCACGACCACCGACGAAGCCATCGGAGGCACCCCATGACCGCAACCAACGCACCGGCCGAGGCCACACCACGCCCGCAGAGCCCCCAGAGCCCCCAGGGCCCCGCCGGGGGCCTCACCTCCCGGCTCCGCTCGATCACGCTCAGCAGTGCGCTGGTGGAAGGCCGGGCCCTGCTCGCCCTCGTCCTCATCATCGCGGTGTTCGCGCTGCTCAGCGACAACTACCTCGACCCCGGAAACCTGGTCACCATCACCAAGCAGGTCGCCTTCAACGCGATCTTGGCGCTCGGCATGCTGATGGTCATCCTCAACGGCGGGATCGACCTCTCGGTCGGCTCCACCGTGGGGCTGACCGGCGCCGTGGCCGGCAACCTCTTCCGAGGCCTCGACCTCCCGCTGACCCAGGCGATCATGTTCCCGCAGGTCTGGGTCATCGTGGTCATCTCGGTCGGGGTCGGCGCCCTGGTCGGCTATGCCAACGGCCTGCTGATCTCGCGACTGCGCCTCGCCCCGTTCATCGTCACCCTGGGGATGCTCTACGTCGGGCGCGGCCTGACCGAGGTGCTGCTCAACGGGCAGAACATCACCAACGAGCTCCGCGGCCAGGAGGGCCTGGGCAACACCGGCTTCTTCGAGGTCTTCGCCAGCCGCCCCCTCGGGCTGCCGATCTCCGCATGGGTGATGATCGCGCTCGCCGTCCTGGCCTCGATCCTGCTGGTTCGCTCGCCGTTCGGCCGGTGGCTCTACGCCAGTGGCAGCAACGAGCGGGCGGCCGAGCTCTCGGGCGTGCCCGTCACCCGGGTCAAGACGCGGATCTACGTGATCGCCGGCACCTGCGCCGGCATCGTCGGTCTGCTCCAGATCGCCAACATCAGCTCCGCGACCGCTGACCTCGGCCAGTTCTACGAGCTCAACGCGATCGCCGCGGTCGTCATCGGCGGTGCCGCTCTCTCGGGTGGTCGCGGCACGGTCAGGGGCACCATCATCGGCGCCTTCGTGATCGGGTTCCTCGCCAACGGGCTGGTCATCGTCGGCGTCTCCCCGTTCTGGCAGCAGGTCATCACCGGTGCGGTGATCATCCTCGCCGTCGCCGTCGACCGGATCCAGCAGATCGCCCAGAACCGCGGGGCCGCGCGACGCGCGGCCGCGGAGGTTCGTACCGCCGCGAGCACGAGCTCATGAGCGCCAACCGTCCCCACCACCAGGCCGCGGCACGTCCGCGACCCATCGAGAGGAAAGACACCATGAAGCGAATTCTCGCCGGCTTCGCCGCCACCGGGCTCGCGCTGAGCCTGGCCGCCTGCGGCACGGAGGCCACCGACGACGCGGACAGCAAGGGCGGCGGCACAATCGCCATCATCACCGTCGACCCCTCAAACCCCTACTGGAAGGCCGAGGTCGACACGGCCGAGAAGGCCGCCACCGACCTGGGCTACGACTCCTACACCGCGGCACACGGAAACGACCCGGACGAGCAGAACACCCTGATCGAGACCGCCGTCAACGACGAGGTCGACGGGATCCTGCTCGACCCCGCCGGAGCCGATGAGTCGATCGCCGCCGTGCAGAAGGTCGTCGACGCCGACATCCCGATCGTGCTGATCAACGCCGAGATCTCCGAGACCGGACTCGCCTCGTCCCAGATCGTCTCCAACAACGCCCAGGGCGCCACCGTCGGCGCCGAGGCCTGGGCCGCGTCGATGAACTACAAGGGCACCTACGTCGAGCTGTTCGGCAACCCCAGCGACAACAACGCCCAGGTCCGCTCCGACGGGTACAAGCAGGTCCTCGGCCAGTATCCAGACCTGAAGAAGGTCGGCGAGGAGATCGCCAACTGGGACCGCCAGGAGGGCCAGGAGAAGATGGAGGCCCTGCTCGCGAAGAACCCCGACATCACCGGGGTGATCTCGGGCAACGACGAGATGGCCCTCGGCGCGGTGAACGCGCTCAAGGCCGAGGGCAAGCTCGACCAGGTGAAGGTCCTCGGCTTCGACGGCAGCCAGGACGCGGTCGACGCGGTGCGGGCCGGCGACCTGGTGGCCACGGTGGTCCAGCCGATCGTCGAAGGCACCAACAGCGCGATCGAGCAGCTCGACAGCGTCATCCGGACCGGCGAGACGGGCGCCTCGGAGGAGAAGCAGGCCCTCGACTGCGTCCTGGTCACCAAGGACAACGTCGACACCGTCGAGAACTTCGTCATCAGCGAGTGACCCGATGACGCACATCTACAACGATCCCGACACCTTCAAGAGCGACGTCCTCACCGGCTTCGCCGCCGCCCATCCTCGCTACGTCGAACGTGTCCCCGACGCCTCCGGATTCATCCGCGCGGGCGGGCCCCTGGCCGGCAAGGTCTCGCTCGTCATCGGGGGTGGGTCGGGCCACTACCCCTCCTACAACGGGGTCGTCGGCCCGGGCTTCGCCGACGGCGCTGTGCTCGGCGACATCTTCGCCTCACCATCGGCCGAGCAGGTCTACCGCATCGCCCGCGCCGCCCACGGCGGCGC
>JALZDD010000264.1 GCA_030862715.1 Actinomycetota bacterium
CCTCGCCCTTTTCGAGACCACCGACGCGGTGCTCGAGGCCGGGCGTGCCCGGCACGGCCCACGGGCGGGCGTACGTCTCTGGGTCCCTGAGGTAGGGCTGGAACTTTCCTTCCTGGTCGACGGGGGCAGGGATGGAATCCCGGCCGGCGATCAGGATCGGGAGGTCGCCGGCCGGGAGCTGGTTCGCGGTGCCGGATGTTCCCACCAGCGCCGGCGCCGCGAAGTTCGGATCGATGAGAGGAAGCTTGTCGACCGACGGGATCGCCCACGGCTCTGAGCCGTTGGCGAGGTAGCCGTCGGAGAGAAGGAACACCGGCGTGCGGTAGGTGATCGCAATCCGAGCGGCCTCGACGGCGGCGGCGAAGCAGTCACCGGGCGACTGGGGCGCGACGACCGGGACAGGGGCCTCGCCGTTGCGGCCGTACATCGCTTGGAGCAGGTCGGCCTGCTCGGTCTTGGTTGGCAAGCCCGTCGAGGGGCCGCCGCGCTGGACGTTGATGATGACGAGCGGTAGCTCGGTCATCACGGCCAGGCCGATGGCCTCGGACTTGAGCGCGATGCCGGGGCCCGAGGTGGTGGTGACCGCGAGCTGGCCGGCGAAGGAGGCGCCGATCGCGGCGCCGATGCCGGCGATCTCATCCTCGGCCTGCAGCGTGGTCACGCCGAAGCCCTTGTGTTTGGAGAGTTCATGGAGGATGTCCGAGGCCGGGGTGATCGGGTACGAACTCAGGAATACCGGCAGGTCCGAGCGCACGCCCGCGGCGACGATGCCGTAGGACAGGGCTAGGTTGCCGGTGATGTTGCGGTAGGTGCCGGCGTGCATCTTGGCTGGCTTGATCTCGTACTGGACGGCGAAGGACTCGGTGGTCTCGCCGTAGTTCCAGCCGGCATTGAAGGCGGCGATGCTGGCGCCAAGGATGTCGGCGACTTTGGCGAACTTCTTCTCGAGGAACGCGATGGTCGGCTCGGTCGGGCGGCCGTACATCCACGACAGCAGTCCGAGGGCGAACATGTTCTTCGCCCGGGCGGCGTCCTTGCGTGACAGGCCGAACTCCTCGACGGCCTCGACCGTGATGCCGGTCAGGTCGACGGGGTGGACCTGGAAGCCGCCGAGGATGTCGTCGACCTCGCCGAGATTGTCGAGCGGGTTGGAAGAGTAGCCGGCCTTGTCGAGGTTGCGCTTGGTGAAGTCGTGACTGTCGACGATGATCGTCGCTCCGCGGTGCAGGTCGCCCAGGTTGGCCTTCAGCGCGGCCGGGTTCATCGCGACCAGCACGTCGGGACGGTCGCCGGCAGTGAGGATGTCGTGGTCGGCGAAGTGGATCTGGAACGACGACACCCCGGGGATCGTGCCCTGGGGGGCGCGGATCTCGGCGGGGAAGTTCGGCAGGGTCACTAGGTCGTTGCCGAACACGGCCGACTCTTGGGTGAACCGGTCACCGGTCAGCTGTATGCCGTCACCGGAGTCGCCCGCGAAACGGATGATCACCCGGTCCCGCTGCTCGACCTGCTTCGTCACAATGCTTCCCTTCGGGCTCAGCCAGGCGCTGCCCTGTCGCTGGCGATGCGCCATTTGTCAACGTTTCCGCGCCACGGCGGCTCGTCCGCCCGCGATGTGCGAACGCCCGACCCTCTTGCCGCTCCCGGCGGGGCCCGATGTCGATGAGCGTGGACGGTGAGAGGAAGTCAGGCGGGGTGGTCCAAGGTCACCGAGCGGCTGGCCAGCCGCCACGAGTCATCGAGGCGGATCCAGTGATCCTCGTACTGAGCGACACCACCCAAGCGCACGGATCTGTCGGAATGGGTAACGGCAAACAGGACGTAGGAGCGGGCCATCACGCTCCCGTCCTCGGCGGGATGGGTGACGACGTTCGCCACGAGGTGGCGGCCGCTCTCGCCGCGCGCGATTCGCTCGTCTCGCTTTTTCCGGATGAATTCGGTGATGGCCGCCGCACCCGGACCGAGCGAGCCGGTGGCTCCCGGCATGTGGAGCACCGCGTCACTAGCCAAGAGATTCCCCAGAGCTCCATGGTCCGCATCGTCAGATGCGATCGCAAAACGGTTGATCATCTCGGGAATTTCAGACGGATGGAAGTTCATGGCTCTGACTCCTCAGGACAGCGGACGGCCGTCGAAGCAAGATAGCATGCAATAGTGTAGGCGAAAAGGTCGCTCTCTGCGACGTCTCGGCTCGGGTTGGGGTCGCCCGGCCTCTTGACACTGATCGCCTAACAAAATAGCCTGCAAAACGACAGGATGTGGTCGGTGTCACATGTCGAGTGAGCCCGGCAGCTTGGTGAAGGAGTGGAGACTGCATGACCACGAGCGAGCGCGCATTGTCCGACGTCTACTGGGATCCGTATGACGTCGACCTCTACGCCCACCCGTACGACGCATATCGTCGGCTCCGCGACGAAGCCCCTCTCTACTACAACGAGCGGCACGACTTCTACGCACTCAGCCGCTTTGACGACGTCAAGGCGGCGCTCGCCGATCGGGACAACCTGCTGTCGGGGCGGGGTAACTCGATGGACCAGATCAAGATGGAGTTCAGTTTCCCGCCTGCCACGTTGGTCTACGAGGACGAGCCGGTTCACCGGCCGCGTCGCGCTCTTCTCGCCGGCGTGTTCACTCCGCGCAAGATGCGCGATCTCGATCCCCGGATTCGCGCCTACTGCGAGCAGATCCTTGACCCGTTCGTGGGTGTCGGCACCTTCGATCTCGTTCCCGAGGTAAGCGACAAGATTCCGATGCGTGTGATTGGCATGCTGCTTGGGATCCCGGAGAAGGACTGCGACGACATCAAAGCGCAGTTGGACGCCTTTCTCGAACAGGTTCCGGGCGAGCAGTGGGAGGTTCCCGAGAATATGTTCGATGGGGAGGTGTTCGCCGACTATGTCGAGTGGAGAGCGAAGAACCCGTCGGACGATCTGATGACGGAGCTGCTTCAGGCCGAGTTCACTGACGAGAACGGCGTCGTTCGTCGGCTGGCGCGATCTGAAGTACTGTCCTACGTCAACATGCTGGCCGCTGCGGGCAACGACACCACTGGCCTGCTGATCACCTGGCTCGGCAAGCTGCTGGCCGACCACCCTGAGCAGCGTCGGATCTTGGTCGAGGATCGAAGCCTCGTCAACAATGCCATCGAGGAAACGCTGCGCATCGAGCCCTCCTCGCAGGCCACGGCGCGCTATGTCGTGAACGACGTCGAGTATCACGGACGAGTCGTGCCGGCAGGGAGCGTCATGATGCTCCTGGGTGGCTCCGCGAACCACGATGAGCGGGTCTATGACGATCCGGATGACTATGACATTTGCCGTGAGACGACTCGCCACCTCACGTTCGGGCACGGGATCCACGCTTGTATCGGGTCTGCGTTGGCTCGAGCCGAGGGCCAGATCTTCCTGGATGAGTTCCTGAAACGCTTTCCCGACTACCACATTGAGGGCGCCAGTCTTCGAACCACGGCGAACATCGGAATTCGCGGCTGGGCGTCGCTTCCGGTCGTCACTCCGTGAGGGCGCGTGCATGACCGCGTCCACAGGTAGGTTGGAGATTGGGCGCCGCGCCTCCGGCTGGATCGACGTCACAGTGGCCGATCGTCGGGATTTGGCGACCGGAGTTGTCGGCATCACGCTGAAGAGCTCATCGGCGGCGTCGTTGCCGGGTTGGACGCCGGGCTCGCACATCGATATCCAGCTGGCGCCGGGTCTGGAGCGCCAGTACTCGCTCTGCGGCGCCCCTGCGAACGGGGCTGAATGGCGTATCGCGGTCGGGCGCGCCCGAGAGTCGAAGGGTGGGTCGGCGCTCGTGCATGAGGGACTCGCAGAAGGAAGTCGCATTCTCGTCAGCGCTCCGAGAAACAACTTCCCACTCTTGCCCTCTAGGTCGTACGTCTTCGTTGCGGGCGGAATCGGCATTACGCCAATCCTGCCGATGCTGGAGGCGGCCGAACGTCAGGGCGCCACGTGGCAGCTGTTCTATGGCGGCCGTAGTCGTACGACGATGGCGTTTCTCGAGGAACTGGACGCCTGGGGCAGCCGAGTCCAGATCGTGCCGGAGGGCGAGTGTGGCCTTCTCGACCTGCGCGAGATCTCGACCGTCTCCGAGGGGGCTGCTACCTACTGCTGTGGGCCACCGGGGCTGATTACCGGACTCGGCGAGCAACTGTCGGAGGAAGCCAAGTCACGCTTCCGGGTCGAGCGGTTCGAAGCGAGCGTCGTCCGCGACGGGTGTGAAGATGCCCCGTTCACGGTGCATCTCTGTCGCTCCGGACTGACCCTCGACGTCCCCGCGTCGCGTTCGGTTCTTGACGTTGTTGAGCAGGCTGGTATCGAGGCGGACTGCTCCCTGTCGCGAAGGGGTGTGCGGCACGTGCGCGGTACCACTGTTGAGCGGAGAGGCCGACCTTCGAGACGTCGCACTCGATCCTGGCGATGGCGACATCGCCATCTGTGTCTCGAGGGCTGTCGGCACGCGTATCGAGATCGATCTTTGAAAAGAATACGATCTTGCATTCCATCTGATCGGAGCGGTATCGTCAGGAAGGCCAGGCGGCTCTCGCCGGTCTCCTCTACGGTCCGCTCGTCGGAGTGGGGGAACGAGATGGCGTCTGCATTGCGGTGGGGCCGGTGCGGCCCCGCCGACGCCCGTGAGGAATGGAGGCCTTGATGGCGCCCAACAAGTTTCGAGCCATCATCGAAGACGGTGGCCGGCCGACGCAGGCCTGCATCATGTCGGGCAGCACCTATGTCGCCCGATTCATCGCTGACTTGCCCGAGGTTGACTCGGTATGGGTCGACCTCGAACACGGACCGGCGACCGTCGACCGGCTGTTCGACCTGGTCGCAGCGGTCGGGCACGACAACTGTCCGATGGTCCGTGTCCCGAGCTACGACCGGGGAATCATCCAGAAGGCCGTCATGGATGCGGGGGTTCACGGTGTCATCGTGCCGGGAATCAACACTCCGGAGGAAGCCGCCGGGTTGGCGGAGATCTGTGCGCATTATGCTGAGATTCGTTGCGGCCGCCACTCGGGAGTGCCGGACGAGTGTTTGGCCATCATCCAGATCGAGACCGTGCAGGGCTACGAGAACCTCGAGGCGATTCTCGGCGTTCCCGGCCTCTTCGCCGTGATGCCAGGGCCGACCGATCTTTCGGTTGCCTTCGGAGGTCCCGCCCGACCGTACGCAACCGAGCAGAACATTGCCCAGTTGCGTCACATCGTCGAAGTGGCGCATGCCAACGGGCTCTATGCAGGTCTCGTTCACTCGGATCGGGAGCAGATGGATCTCGTGCTCGACATCGGGACCGACTACACGATCGCCCCTGGGATTGACATGACCTGGTTGGTCGAGGGTTGTCGACGCGGTCTTGCGTTGGTGGACGAAGTCATCAGCGAGCGGCGAAATGGCGAATGAACTCGTCCGTGCGCGACTGAAACAGGAGCCCGGGACGGAACTCGTCGACCGACGACTACCAGCCTCACGGGCGCGAAGTTCGGCCGCTGGTCGGGGAGATCGGCACGGTATTCATCTACCAAGGGATAGGAACTGAAATGGCGAGGCTTCGACTCAACGCGTTCACGATGAACACGGTCTCCCACATGCATCCGGGACAGTGGGCACGGCCGGGCTCTCGCCAACTCGAGTTCAACTCCCTCGACCCCTGGGTGGACTTGGCGAAGCTGCTCGAGCGCGGAAAGTTCGACGCGATCTTCCTGGCCGATGTCGTCGGGACCCACGACATCTACCGTGGCAGCCGCGACACCTCGGTGCAGGAGGGGATGCAGATCCCCGTAAATGATCCGGCCCTCATCATTCCTGCGATGGCTTACGCCACCGAGAACCTCGGCTTCGCCGTTACGTCGTCGGTCATTCAGGAGCACCCCTTTACCTTCGCCCGAAAGATCTCAACACTCGACCACCTCACCAATGGGCGGATCGGTTGGAACGTCGTGACATCGTTCCTCGAGAGTGCCGCCCGAAACCTGGGCTTCGGCACCTTGCCGCCACACGCGGAGCGGTACGCTCGGGCTGACGAGTATGTCGAGGTCGTCTACAAGCTGCTCGAGGGCAGTTGGGAGGACGATGCGGTTCTCCGAGACGTGGTGAGCCGGAAGTACGCCGATCCCAGCAAAGTGCACGAAATCAACCACGTGGGTCAGTTCTTCCAGGTAGTAGGGCCTCATCTCTGCGAACCCTCCCGTCAGCGGATGCCCGTGCTCTTCCAGGCCGGCTCGTCAGCGCCCGGCCGCGACTTCGGAGCGCGTCATGCCGAAGGTGCGTTCATCGCGGCACGCTTGCCTGAGGCCGCTCGGGTCCAGATCGCCGACATGAAGGAGCGAGCCGCCACCTTCGGCCGTCGCGCGGATGATCTCATCTTCTACGCAGCGATGTCGTTCATCGTCGGTGGCACGGAGGAGGAAGCCCAGCGCAAGGCTCGTGAGATCGACGAGTACGCCAGCGATGAGGGTTACGCGGCCGTAATGAGTGGGGCGATGGGCGTAGATCTGGGCGCTTATCCTCTGGACACCCCGGTGGGCGACATGGAGCAATATAGCCTTCAGGGAGTCGTCAAGAGCATGGTCGACTCGATCCCGGACAAGTCCTGGACCTTCGGGGATGTCCTGCGGTACCTGCACGAGCAGCGAATCGTCGGCACGCCGGAGCAGGTGGCTGATGCCTTGCAAGAGTGGGTGGACGCCGGTGTCCACGGAATCAACATCCGGTGCCACTCACTGCCGGGCTCGTTGGAGGACTTCGTTGACGGGGTGACCCCCGTCCTCCAGGAGCGCGGCCTCCAGCAGCGTGAGTATGCGTCCGGCACGCTTCGCGAGAAGTTGTTCGACGGAGCCGCCGGTCCGCGGTTGAACGATCGCCACCCCGCCGCCTCCCGCCGTCGCCCTTCATCGATGCTGAGCTAGGAGCCGGCATGAGCGAACCTGGCGGTCGGGTCCGGCC
>JALZDD010000267.1 GCA_030862715.1 Actinomycetota bacterium
CACGGTCCTCTCGGTCGCGCTCCCGGTCGGGGTGTACGCCTTGGTCCTCTACCTCCTCTACAACATGTTCATGCACGTCATCGACCCGTTCCACATCCTCCTGGTCGCCGTCACGATGGCCGTGCTCATCGCGAGCGTCGTGATGGCGATCGCGGGCGTGCCCGTCGCCTGGTGCCTCGTCGTCGTGGCCCTGGCGCCGGTGGTCACCATCGTCGGCTACGAGGCCGTCGGCCACCGCCACCTGGCCAGCCACCTCGCCGCCCTCTGATTCACCCCTCACATGAGTAAGTGCCCCACGCTCGAGAGCGTAGGGCACTTACGGCTGGGGGGACATCAGGGCTTCGGGTCGGGGCCGGGCTCGCCGTCCTCGGTCTCGTCGACCTCGTCGATCTCGTCGATCTGCTCGGCTGTGACGGTGTGTTCGTCGTCGCCGGCCGCGAGGATGCCGTAGAGCTTGCGCCGGGTGTCGGCGAGGACGTCGGCGGCGGCCTGGCGCTGGGCGTCGGTGCCGGAGGTGGCGAGCTGCCACACGGCCGGGAGGACCTGGGCGAGCTCGCCGCCGAGGACTCCGAAGCCGGCCAGGTCACCCAGGCCGCTGGGGCCACCACGGCCGCCGCGACCCTGGCCGCGGGCGTTGTCGACGGCCTTGTCGAACGGCGTCCAGACGGCAGCCAGCTCGTCGGCGTGCTCGGTGGCGTAGGTCTTGCCGGCCTCGGTCAGCCGGATCGCCCGGCGGCCGTGCTCGTCGTCGGACTCCACGAGACCCTCGTCCTCGAGCTGCTGGATGGTCGGGTAGACGGAGCCCGGGCTCGGCCGCCACTCACCCGAGCTGCGCTCGGAGATCTGCTGGATCACCTGGTAGCCGTTGATCACCTGGGCCTGCTCGGCCGCTTCGGCCATCACGTAGATGATCGCGGAGCGTACGTCACCACGACGGACCCGGGGACCGGGCCGCTGCGGGGGCTGGTTCTCGAAGCCGAGCAGCGCCGCGATCCACGGCGGCGGACCAGCGGGGCCACGACCGCGACCGTGGTGGCCGCCCTGCCAACCGGGACCGCCAGGTCCGCCCCAACCGGGACCACCCTGCCAGCCATGGGAGCGGCGCGGGCCGCCCTTGCCGAACTCTCGACCCATCTGGTCGATCCACTCACCCCAAGGGTTGCTGTTGTTGTACGTCATCAGGTTTCTCTCCTACTTTCAGAAGACTAGATCGCGTTCCTTCGCGATATATCGTGATCTTACGCCGGTGATCAGAGCGATTCAAGTCAAAAGCAAGGGAGCCCCCGAAGATCCGGGGGCTCCCTGAGCGTTGTCCTGAGCTTGTCGAAGGGTCAGACCCTGAGGGTCGTGAGTGCGATCAGACGCCAGGCGTCTGCGGCGGCGTCGGGTTCTGAGTGGTCGGCGGCGTAGCAGCCGAACGCGCACCGCTCTCGGCCTGGAGCCGCTCCAGCTGCCGGGCGGCAGCCTCGCGACCACCGAGACCGAAGGCGAGCGCCGCCGCAGCGGCACCACCGACGACCACGGCACCGAAGCCGAGGTTGATGATCGAGTCGGCGAGACCCATGAACTTCAGCCCGATCGCGACGAAGAGCACGATCGTGGCGTACTTCAGGATCTGCGAGGCCGCGCCGGAGACCAGCTTGGCGATCGTGGTCGCGATGAAGAAGCCCACAGCGATGATCGCCGCACCGAAGACGACCTTGCCGCCGAGCTCGAGCACCTCGCTGATGAAGGCGGTGATCTGCGGGAAGTCGAGCATCTGCGCCGCCATCACGGCGAAGAACAGCACGATGCCGATCTGCACGATCTTGGTGACCGCCGGGGTGGCGCTCTTGTCAGCGGGCAGCACGTCCATCGAATGCAGCGCACGGTCCAGGCCGAGGCCGTCCACGATGCCGCCGACCAGGTCAGCGGCGAAGCGGGCGATGAAGACGCCGATGGCGAGCAGGATGCCTGCGGCGATGATCTTCGGGATGGCCGCGAGGATCATGTCGAGCATGTCGGTGGCCGGCTCGGAGATCGAGGAGATACCCAGGATCTGCAGCGCCGCGATCGCGACCACGATCATGATGATCGAGTAGAGGACCAGGCCGATCACCTTGACGATCTGGCGACCCTGCGACCCACCGGTGGGAGCCGAGCCCGGCGTAGCGGTCTCCGGCGCCTCGCCGGACACTCGCGTGCGGTTCGGGTCGAGGCCGACCGTGGCGTCCATCGAGTCGGTCGCCTTGCGGGCGCCGTCACCGAGCCAACGGTCCCACGGCAGCGCTCCCAGAGCGGTCTCGACGAGCTGGCGCACCACCTTGGCAAGCAGCGCGCCGACGATGAACACGAAGACGGCCCCGATGACGTTCGGCAGGAACCCGAGGATCTCGTCCAGCAAACCCTGGATCGGCGCGAGCACCTGCGAGAGCCCGAAGAGCTGCAACAGCGCTATCAGGCCGAATAGCCAGACCAGTAGGGCAGCCACCGAGCCGAGGCTCGCGCCGATGGTGTCACCGTCGGAGCCGGCCTTCTGGAGCACCCCGATCTTCGAGGTCAGCTTCTTGAACGCCCACGCGACGATCTTGGCGATGATCCACGTGACGACGAGGATGACGATGGCGGCAAGCACCTTGCCACCAAGAGCCACCCAGTCGATGTCCTTCAAGGCATCCATGTATCTCTCCCCCTATTCGGGTTTTGGATTCAGGGTGCCTGGGAATCGACGAGCAGCCCGAGTGATGCGCGCAACAGGCACCTCTGCTTCCAGAGACGTTCGTCCAGATGGAGCCTTGAAGCAAGTTTGGCGCTCCAGCGGACGCAAATACGCAAATGATTTACAATCCGGTGGCTCGTGTAACGACCACAGTGAAACGGGCCCTAAGAGACCAACCAGGCCGCGTACGCATCGAACGAATAGGGCCGGCCGAGGAAGTCGGCGACCAGGTCGGCGGCGTCCTTCTCACCACCGCGGGCGAGCACGAGATCGCGGTAGCGGCCCGCCACCTCGGGGTCGAACAGGTCGTCCCGGTCGAAGGCGCTGAACAGGTCCTTCGCGATGACCAGCGACCACATGTAGGTGTAGTAGGCCGAGGAGTAGCCGCCCAGGTGGCCGAAGTTGGCGAAGAAGTGGGTGCCCTCGAGGTAGGGGTAGGGAGAGTACGCCGCCTGGAGCTCCTCGAGCCGCTTCGTCAGGTCGTCGGGCTGCTCCTTGTGGAACCAGTAGGAGATCGCGGCGTAGAACATCTGCTGCCGCGCGTGGTAGCCCTTGCCGAAGTCGTCCGCGGCCCGCATCCGGGCGACCAGGTCGTCCGGGATCGGCTCGCCGGCCGCGTTGGTGGCGAAGGTCTGGAGTACGTCGGCGTCCCAGGCCCACTCCTCGAGCATCTGGCTCGGCGCCTCGACGAAGTCCCACTCCGTCGCGACCCCGGAGAACCGCGCCCACTCGCCCTGTCCACCCAGCACGTGGTGGATCAGGTGGCCGAACTCGTGAAAGAGGGTCACCACGTGGTCGTGCTCCATCAGACCGCGGGAGAAGTTGCAGACCAGCACGCCCTCGGGGAGCTGCCGGCCCTTCACCCCGGTGGCGAGGTCGAACTGCGCGGCGTGCTTGTACTTGCCCTCGCGGGGGTGCAGGTCGAGATGGATCCGGCCGAGGTGCTCGTCGCCGTCCTGCGGATAGACGTCGAAAACGCTCACGTCCTCGTGCCAGGTGACGACGTCGGAGACCGGTTCGTAGCGCAGCCCGAAGAGCCTCCCGGTGACATCCAGCAGACCCTGGTGCACCTTGGCGAAGTCGAAGAATGTACGCACCACCTGGCTGTCGACGTCGTACTTCTCCTGCCGCACCAGCTCCTCGTAGTAGAGCACGTCGGCGGCGGAGACCGAGCTGGCCCCGGGGACGTCGCGGTCGTAGCGGTCGAGCAGCACCTCGAGGTCGCGCTTCATCCGCCCCTCGGAGGCACCGGCGATCTTGTCGATGAACTCCGGGATCGCCGGCCCCTCGCCGATCATCTTCACCGCGGCGTCGAAGGCGGGCCAGTCCTCGTAGCCGACCAGGTTGGCCAGCTCGTGACGCAGCGCGAACATCTCCTTCAGGACCGCTTCGTTGTGCGGCCAGCCGCGCTCGAGCCCGGCCACCGTGACGGCGCGACGGATCGCGGGATCCTTCACGAACATCCGCGCCGGAAGCGCGTCGGGGTAGTCGGTCGTGATCTCCACGAGCCCCTTGTCGTTGACCGGGTGCGCCTCCAGCCAGTCGGCCGGCATCCCGTCCAGCTGTTCGGGCGTGGCCATCGTGATGCGTACGTCGTCCCTGGCCACCCGGGCGAACTCGAGGTTGAGCTCGGTGAGCCGTTCGTTGATCTCGGTGAGCCGGGCCCGGGTGGCGTCGTCGCGGTCGACGCCCGCGCGGGCGAAGTCCAGCAGCGTCTTCTCCAGGAGCCGCTTGGCCAACGGGTCGAGAGCGTCCGTCTGGTCCGTCGGAAGGTCGGCGAAGACGCGGTAGAGCGCCTGGTCCTGGGTGAGTTCGGTGCGCAGCCGGTCGACCTCGACCTCGGTGTCCTCGCACGCCGTGCGGACCGCCTCGACGGGGTGCACGTTGGCGAGCAGGCCGGCCATGCCACCGAGCGAGCCGAGCTCGAGGGACAGCTCGTCCCAGGCCTTCAGCACCTCGATCGCCTCGCTCGGCGGCGCGGTCCGCAGCTTCTCGGCCAGCTCCCGCACATGGGTCAGCGTCGCGGACGTACGCTCCTTGACCCAGCTCTCCGCGGCTTCGGTCTCGGGCAGGGCAAGCGGCTCTGGCGTCATGCGGCAAGCCTGCCACGACCTGAAACGCTTCGCCGCCGAGATTCAGCGAAGCGTTGGATCAGGTCGGGTGTTCACTCCTCGAACGTACGCGGGTCCGGGAAGCGGTGGACCTCCTGCGGCCAGTCGAGGCAGACCGCCACCCGGCCGGCCCAGTAGCGGGCTGCCTCGTCATCGGTCACGTCGATGACGGTGAAGCCGCCGATGTGCTCCTTGGTCTCGACGTAGGGACCGTCGGTGAAGACGGCATCTCCGTTCTCTGCCTCCACGCTGAAGAGGGCCGTGGACGCATCGATCCCGCCGTCGGCGTAGACGAAGACCCCGGCGGCCTTCATCTCGTCGAGCACTGCCTTCGAGGCGATGCTCTTCTGCCGCAGCTGCTCCATGGTGTGCTCGGCAACCCACTCGTCGTTGAACGCGATCATGTACTCGGGCATTCGCTCGGTCTCCTCGTCTCCGGGCGGTCCGGTGACCGCCACTCACTCCTTCTACGAACGCAGCCGTGCCGATCCGACAGGGTCAGGCGAAATATCTTCAGTTTCGTCCGAGCTGGTCCCTGCGCCTGGTCAGCAGCGCGACCTCGGCGGCGTTCTCGGCGAGCTCGATGGCCTTGTCGTACGCCGCACGGGACTCGGCGCTGCGGCCGAGGCGGCGCAGCAGATCGGCTCGGGTGGCATGGAAGGCGTGATAGTCGTCCAGGCCGAGCCGGTCGATCTCGGCCAGCGCGACCTCGGGCCCGTCCAGTTCGGCGACGGCGATCGCGCGGTTGAGCCGGACGATCGGCGAGCCGTCGACCCGGACCATCTGGTCGTAGAGCGCGACGATCTGGGACCAGTCGGTGTCGCGGGCGTCGCGCACCGAGGTGTGGACGGCGTTGATGGCGGCCAGGATCTGGTAGCGCCCGGGCCGCGGGCCACCGTTCGCGACGACTTCGAGGCGCTCGCGCACCAGCGCGTGACCCTCGGCGATCAGCGCGAGATCCCACGAGCCGCGGTCCTGCTCGTCGAGCCGGACCAGCTCGCCGGTCGCCGAGATCCGAGCCGTACGCCGCGCCTCGATCAGCAGCATCAAGGCCAGCAGGCCGGCGACCTCGCCGTCGTCGGGGAGCAGCGCGCGGACCAGCCGGGTCAGCCGGATGGCCTCGCGGGTCAGGTCGCCGCGTACGGGGTTCTCGTGGTCGCCGGAGGAGAGATAGCCCTCGTTGAAGACCAGGAAGAGGACGGCCAGGACGCCCGAGACGCGTTCGGGGAGGTCGGCCGCCTCAGGAACCCGATAGGGGATGTGGGCGGCCTTGATCTTGGTCTTCGCGCGGGTGATCCGCTGGCCCATCGTGGTCTCCTGGACCAGGAAGGCGTTCGCGATCTCGGGCACGGTCAGGCCGCCGACCATACGCAGCGTCAGCGCGATCCGCGCCTCGGGCGCGAGCGCGGGGTGGCAGCAGGTGAACAGCAGTCGGAGCCGGTCATCCTCGATGGCGCCGAGAGGCTCGTGCGGGGTGTCATCGTGCATCGCAACGGCCTCCTTCTGCTTGTCGTCACGTTTGGACTCGCGGCGGATCCGGTCGATCGCGCGGCGGTTGGCGGTGGTGGTGAGCCACGCGCCCGGGTTCGGGGGTACGCCATCGAGCGGCCAGTGCTCGACTGCGACCGTGAACGCCTCGGCCGCGGCTTCCTCGGCGATGTCGAGGTCGCCGAAGCGCTTGGCCAGGCTGGCGACCACCCGTGCCCACTCCCCCTGGTGGGCCCGGGTGATCGCCTCGTCAACGTCGGTCATCGGATGATCAACGACGGTTCACGCCTCGGGGCCGGTCTGCATCGGGCGTACCTCGACCTTGCCGAGGCAGGCCGCGGACGCCTCGGCGGCAAGCTTGAGGGCGACATCGAGGTCGGGGACGTCGATGATCCAGAAGCCCGCCATGTACTCCTTGGCTTCTGCGTAGGGGCCGTCGGTGATGACCGGCTTCTCGCCCTGACCGTCGACGACGGTCGCCGTCTTCGCGGCATCGAGGCCGTCGGCGAAGACGAAGTAGCCCTCCTGCTGGAGCTTGTCGTTGAACTTCCCGGTCGCCTCGAACGACCGCATCATCTCTTCCTCCGAGGCGTAGCCGTAGTGCTCCTTCTCGTAGTCCGAGTCGGGACCCCAGACGGACATCAGGTACTTGGCCATGGTGCTCACTCCTTTGTGTCGGACGGCCTCGGTGGCCGCCTCTCACCCTTGCTACGAACGTCTACACCCCGATCCGACACCTCACATCAGAATTTCTCCAGGTAAATTCATTCGCTTAGCATTGATAACCATGTCGAAGACCGCACAGCGATGAGCATCAGCGCCAAGCTCAAGGGTGCCGTCGCGGACACCCGCCCCCTGCAGGAGCCGCACTTCCGACGCCTGTGGATCGCCGGGATCATCACCATGATCGGCGCCCAGCTGACCGTCGTCGCGGTGCCTGCCCAGATCTACGCGGACACCGGCTCCTCGGCGTACGTCGGGCTGACGGGTGTCTTCGGACTGGTCCCGCTGATCGTCTTCGGCCTCTACGGCGGCGCGCTCGCGGACCACTTCGACCGGCGTACGATCCTGATGGTCTCGACCACCGGGCTGATCGGCACCAGCGCGCTCTTCTGGCTCCAGTCCGCGCTCGGCAACACCAACGTCTGGTTGCTGCTGTGCCTCTTCTCGGTCCAGCAGGCCTTCTTCGCGGTCAACCAGCCGACCCGGAACTCGCTGCTGCCCAAGATCCTGCCCGCGCACCTGCTCCCGGCCGCCAACTCGCTCAGCATGACGGTCTTCCAGGCCGGCGCGATCGCGGGACCGCTGGTCGCCGGCGTGATGTTGCCGTTCACCGGGTTCACCTGGCTGTATGCCATCGACACCGTCACGCTCTTCGCGACCCTCTACGCGGTCGTGCTGCTGCCGAGGATCCCCGTCGAGGGCGCCGGCGCGAAGGTCCCCGGGCTGCGCTCGGTGTGGGACGGCTTCGCCTACCTGCGCCATCAGCCGGTACTGCTGATGAGCTTCGTGGTCGACCTGATCGCAATGGTCTTCGCGATGCCGCGGGCGCTGTTCCCGCAGATCGCCCACGAGTCCTTCGGCGGCCCCTCGGAGGGCGGGATCGCGTTCGCACTGCTCTTCGCGGCCATCCCGGCCGGCGCGGTGATCGGCGGGATCTTCTCCGGCTGGATCTCGCGCATCGAGGCCCAGGGCCGCGTGGTCATCTACTGCATCGGTGTGTGGGCCCTCGGGATCACTCTGTTCGGGCTCACCGTCGCGTTCGCCGAGCACTTCACTGCGCTGATGCTCGGCCTCGGCGTGCTCTTCATGATGGTCGCCGGCGCCGCCGACGTGGCCTCCGCGGCCATCCGGATGTCGATCCTGCAGTCGGCGGCCGACGACAACGTACGCGGCCGGCTGCAGGGGGTCTTCACGGTCGTCGTCGCGGGTGGCCCGCGGGTGGCCGACGTCCTGCACGGAGGCGCGGCGGCCGTGGTCGGCACCGCGATCGCGACTACCGGAGGCGGCCTGCTCAACCTCCTCGGGATCGCGCTGTGTGCGCTACTCGTCCCGAGCTTCCTCGCGTACCGGGTCAACCGGACCGCGACCACCGAGCACGCTCTGCTCGACAACGAAGGCTCGAAGTAGCCCGGCGAGCAGCTCGGGCTGGTCGATCGGCACCAGCGTGGAGGAGTCCTTGACGATCTCCAGCCGCGCGTCGGGATAGTGCGCGGCCAGGCGCGGACCGTGCTCGGCGGGCATCATCGTGTCCTGGTCGGCCCAGACGACGAGCACCGGCTTGGTGAACTTCTGCTGCCCCTCGGCCAGCTCGAGCAGCTCGTCGCGACCAGGAGCGCCGCCGGCGAACTTGATGAAGTCGCGGCGGATCGCCCGGTCGGTCAGCGCCGGCGCGAACCAGCCGTGAACGAGGTCGTCGTAGAGGTGGTAGCTCTTGTCGACCGACATCCCGCCGTAGCCGGAGCTCATCTGCCGGAAGCTCTCCATGCGGAACAGCTGCAGCGCTGCGGTGAACAGCGGCGGCATCTTCGAGAGAACCGCGAGCGGCTTGGCCGCCTTGGGCGGGTAGTTGTCGAAGGCCTCGCACGCCACCAGCGCCAGCCGCGCGATGCGGTCGGTGCGGTCGGCGTTGATGAGGAACTGGCCACCGCCCCAGTCGTTGAGGACCAGCGTGACGTCGTGGAGGTCGAGCGCGTCGAGGAAGTCGCCGAGGATGTTCGCCACACCCTGCTGGCTGAGGTCCGCGTCGGGGCGCATCGGCTGGCGGTGACCACCCAGCGGCAGCGTCGGCCGGATCACCCGGAAGCCACCCAGGTAGGGCAGCGCACGGCGCCACAGACGGCCGTCCATCGGCACTCCGTGGAGGAGTACGAGGACAGGGCCGTCACCGCCGGTATCCTCGAAGTCGATCGGACCGGCCGACAGCTCGACGCTGGGCATTCAGTGGGCTCCTCGAAGCAATGACGTGGGGTGCCCACACCTTGCCCCCCGGGGAAC
>JALZDD010000278.1 GCA_030862715.1 Actinomycetota bacterium
CCTACTTCGCCGACCGCGCGGTCGAGCTGCTCGAGCTCTGCCCGGGCCTCAAGCGGGTGCTCACCATCGGGCCGGTGCCGCCGCAGCTGGCCGAGATCGGCGTCGACCTCGTCGCCGCCGCGGAGACCTATCCGGTCGAGCCGCTCGCAGCCAAGCTGCTCCCGCCGGACCATGTCACCTCGATCACCTACACCGGCGGGACGACCGGGAAGCCGAAGGGGGTGATCGGGCTGTCCGGGTCGTTCGCGACGATGACCCAGGTGCAGCTCTCGGATTGGGAGTGGCCCGAGGCGCCTCGGTTCCTGATGTGCACGCCGCTCTCGCACGCCGGCGCCGCCTTCTTCGTGCCCGTCGTGATCAAGGGCGGCACGCTCTTCGTGATGCCGAGGTTCGACCCGGCCGCGGTCCTGGAGACCATCGAGCGCGAGCGGATCTCCTCGCTCATGGTGGTCCCGACGATGCTCTACGCGCTCCTCGACCACCCCGACTCGCGCACCCGCGACCTGTCCTCGCTCGAGACCGTCTACTACGGAGCCTCTGCGATCAATCCGGTGCGCCTGGCCGAGGCGATCGAGCGGTTCGGGCCGATCTTCGCGCAGTACTACGGCCAGTCCGAGGCGCCGATGGCGATCACCTACTTCGCCAAGGGCGACCACGTCGACGACGACGGAAAGCCGCTCACTCATCGGCTCACCTCCTGCGGCCGTCCGTCCGCCCTGGTCCGTACGGCCCTGCTCGATGCCGACGGCACTTCGGTGGCGCCCGGCGAACCGGGCGAGATCTGCGTCGCCGGACCGCTGCTCTCTGGCGGCTACTGGCAGCTGCCCGAGGTCACCGCCGAGACGTTCCGGGACGGCTGGATGCACACCGGCGACGTCGCCAGGGAGGACGAGGACGGCTTCTGGTACATCGTCGACCGCACCAAGGACATGATCGTCACCGGCGGCTTCAACGTCTTCCCGCGCGAGGTCGAGGACGTCATCGCGACCCATCCCGCGGTCGCCCAGGTGGCCGTCATCGGCACCCCGCACGAGAAGTTCGGCGAGGCCGTCACCGCCGTGGTCGTCCCGCGCCCCGACGCCGTCCTCTCGGACGAGGTCGTCGCCGAGATCCAGGCCCTGGTCAAGGAGCGGAAGGGCTCCGTCCAGGCGCCCAAGGCGGTCATCGAGATCGACGCGATCCCCATGACCGCCCTCGGCAAGCCGGACAAGAAAGCCCTCCGCGCCCGCTTCTCGCAGTGACGTACGTCAGCGGTAGCGGACCACGTAGCGAAGGTGGGTCACTCCGCGCCCCTCGAGGCGCCGGGTGAGCTCGAGCTCGACGGGCCCGACACCGTTGTCGGGAAAGAGTCGCCTCCCGGCGCCGAGGAGCACCGGCACGAGATGGATCTCGATCTCGTCGAGCTGACGGGCGGCGAGGAGCGCCTGAGCGACGCCGGCACCATGTGCCATGACGACCTTGTCGCCGGACGCCTGCCGGGCCTCGTCGGCGCACCGGTCGACGTCGGTGAAGTAGCGGGCACTGCCCGGCGGGACGTCGTCGGGGTGATGGGTGAGCACGTGGATCGGCACGCCGTCGTGGTGGTCGCCGCCCCAGCGGTCGGCCAGCTCATACGTACGCCGCCCCGAGATCAGCGCACCCGTGGCGAGGTACTCCCGGTAGACGTCACCGTTCACCCCGGCGCCGTGACGGTCGTCGAGCCAGTCGAAGATCCGTCCGCCGCCCCGGCCGAGCCCTTGGCCGTGGCGGTCATCGGGGCCGGTGACGAAGCCGTCCAGGGTCATCGACATGGTCAGCCGGATGGGGGTGCGTGAAGAGTCGGACATGGATCCTCCTGTTGGTGATCAGGCACCGCAGAGGGCGGCGCTCACCAACACCACGATCGGAATCCGCCCGATCCGACACGATGGGCTCGGCGGTCCCACTACGCTGGCTCAGATGTCAGGCGCGACGGCAACGGGCTATGGGGCCGTCACCAAGACCCTGCACTGGCTGACCGTCGCCGCCTTCGTGCTGCAGTTCGTGGTCGGCTACGCCATGTCCACAGAGCCCGACTGCGACCCGCCGGGGGAGGACCGCAGCGGCGGTGACACCTCCGACGCGGAGGAAGAGCGGATCGACCGTCTCGAGGACGCCTGCGAGGCCCGGGTCGGCGACGAGGGCTCGCTCGACACCGCCTGGGCCGACCTGTGGGGCGGCAGCATCGGTGTCGACGGCATCAGCCTGCCCGAGCTGCACATCCTGCTCGGCCTGGCCATCCTGCTTCTCGGCGGCCTTCGGGCGGGCTGGCGCATGATCGCTCCGCTACCCCCGTGGGACCCGCGCCTCACCGCGACCGACCGGCGCCTGGCCCATGTCACCGAGCGGGTGCTGCTCTCGCTGATGTTCGTCGTCCCGCTCACCGGCCTCGCGCTGGTGGCGGTCTCCGACGACCTGGTCGCGCTGCACATAGCGGCTCACATCGCGTTCTTCGTCGCGCTCGGCGCCCATCTGCTGCTGGTGCTGAGTCGGGGGCTGCTTCCCCGGATGCTGCCAGGAACCACGTACGCCGCCAGGGACCGGGCCTGACGGGGGCTCAGCGGCCCTTGAACTCGGGCTTGCGCTTCTCCAGGAAGGCCTTCGGGCCCTCCTTGGCGTCCTCGGAGGCGAAGACGGCGGCGCCGACCTTGGCGTCGTCGGCCCAGGCCTCCTCCTCGTGCTTGCCCTCGGACTCGCGCATGGTGCGGAGGATCGCCTGGACGGCCAGAGGCCCGTTGGCGGCGACCATGTCGGCGAGCTCGTGCGCCTTCTCGAGCGCGGTGCCGTCGGGGACGACGTGGCCGATCAGGCCGAGCTCCTTGGCCTCGGGGGCGAGCAGCGTACGTCCGGTCAGCA
>JALZDD010000279.1 GCA_030862715.1 Actinomycetota bacterium
CGTCGCGCCACGATCAGCTGCTGGATCTGCTGGGTGCCCTCGAAGATGTCGAGGATCTTCGAGTCGCGGGCCCACTTCTCCAGCAGCTCACCCTCGGAGTAGCCGATGGTGCCGGCCAGCTCGACGCAGGACAGCGTCACGTCCGAGCCCATCCGGCCGGCCTTGGCCTTGGCCATCGAGGCTTCCTTGGAGTTGGGCTGGCGGTTGTCGGCCATCCAGGCGGCCTGGAGCATGAGGAGATAGGCGCCCTCGTAGTCCGACTCGAGCTGGATGAACTTCGCCGCGGCCGCCGACTGCAGGTGAGTCGGCCGGTCGTAGTCGATCTCGACGCCGGCCTTCTCGAGCAGGTCGCGGGTGTAGTCGAGCGCCGCGCGGGCACAGCCGACCGCCATCGAGGCGACCAGCGGACGGGTGTTGTCGAAGGTGGCCATCGCGCCGGCGAAGCCCTCCTTGACGTTGATCTCGGGGTTGCCGAGGAGGTTCTCGGCGGGCACCCGGCAGTCGGTGAACGTGATCGTGGCCGTGTCGGAGGCCTTGATCCCGAGCTTGTGCTCGAGACGCTCGACCTTCATCCCCGGCGTGCCCTTCTCGACGACGAACGACTTGATCGCGGCCTTGCCGAGCTCCTTGTCGAGCGTCGCCCACACCACGACCGCATCGGAGCGGTCACCGGAGGTGACGAAGATCTTCTCGCCGTTGAGCACGTAGTGGTCGCCGTCGAGCGTAGCGGTGGTCTTGATGTTGGCCGAGTCGGAGCCGGTGCCGGGCTCGGTGATCGCCATCGAGGCCCAGATGCCGTCGAAGCGCTCGTGCTGCTCGTCGTTGGCGACCGACGCGATGGCCGAGTTGCCAAGGCCCTGGCGCGGCATCGCGAGCGTGAGCCCGACGTCGCCCCAGCACATCTCCGAGACGGAGAGGACCGATGACATGTTGGCGCCGTTCTTGACCTTGCCGTCGTCGGGCTTGGAGTCACGGCGTACGCCGGTGGCGCCCGCGCCCTCACCCTGACCGGACTCGGCCAGGCCGTCGGCCATGGCGGCGAGCATGTCGAGCTCGGTGGGGTACTCGTGCTCGGCCTTGTCGTACTTGCGCGAGATCGGTCGCAGCATGTTCATCGCGACCTGGTGCACCTGCTCGCGCAGCGGCTTGAGCTTCTTGGGGTCTTCCAGATTGATGGCCATCAGACCAGCACCGTGCCTTCCATGATCCCGATCGCACGCAGGTCGCGGTACCACCGCTCCACCGGGTGCTCCTTGACGAAGCCGTGACCACCGAGCAGCTGGACGCCGTCGAGGCCGATCTGCATGCCCTTGTCGGCACACAGCTTGCGAGCCAGCGCGATCTCGCGGGTCGCGTCGATGCCCTGGGCCACCCGGCTGGCGGCCTTGTAGGTCACCAGCCGCATCGCCTGCAGCTCGATCGCGATGTTGGCGACCATGAACGCCACCGACTGGCGGTGGGCGATCGGCTCACCGAAGGCCTCGCGCTCCTTGACGTAGGGCGTCACGTAGTCGAGGACGGCCTGGCCGACACCGATGGACAGCGCGCACCAGGCGAGGCGTGAGAGCCGCACGGCCTCTGTGTAGGTCGAGCCGTCGGTCTCGCCGAGGACCGCCGCGGCGGGAACCTTCACGTCGGTCAGGGTCAGCTTGGTCAGCGAGGCGGCGCGCACGCCCATCGCCGGCTCGGACTCGATGGTGATCCCAGGGGTCGAGGACTCGACCAGGAAGAGGGTCGGCTTGCCGTCGAGGCTGGCGCCGACGATGAACAGCTCGGCCTCGGCGCCACGGGCGACCAGCGACTTGGTGCCGTTGAGAGTGAACCCGTCGGCGGTCTTCGTGGCGGTGGTGGCCGGAGACAGTACGTCGAAGAGGACCCGGTCCTCGTTGAGTGCGAACGCCGCAGCGGGGACCGAGCCTTCCGTGAACGCCGGCAGGTAGGTCTGCTGCTGCTCGTCGGTGCCCCACAGGCCGAGCGCGGTCGCGACCGAGCCGGGTGCGAGCGCGGCGACGGCCAGACCGAGGTCGCCCTTGGCGAGCGCCTCGGCGACCAGGGTGCCGGCGACCGCGGAGCGGGTCTCGGAGATGCCGCCGAGCTCCTCGGGGACACCCAGGATCGGCAGCCCGATCTCCAGGCTCGACTTGAGCAGCTCATCCGGCGCGGCGCAGGCCTCGTCGGCCTCGGCCGCTGCGGGACGTACGACCTCGGCGGCGAACTCGGTGACCACGTCGACGAGCATCTGCTCGTCCTCGGTCGGGGTCAGGTCGAAGACGCCCTTGGGGATGGCGTTGGGCACGCGTACGCCCGGGGCGCCCCGCTTGCCCTTCTTCTTGAACGCACGGCTGGTCGCCGCCATCGTCTTGAACCCGCTGCGGGTCACCGTGAAGACGACCTGCTCGGTCTGCTTGCGGACACCGAGCCGGTCGAGCGCAGGGCTCTGCGAGAGCTTGCGCAGACCGGCCACGGCGAACCCGATGGGGTCACGCGACTCGCCGGACGGGACGCCGTTCGCGATCCCGCCACGTAGGCCTTGGAGGATACTCATGGGTAGAACTGTAACTGGGAGTTACAACGCGGTCTACACTTCCGGCTGGTGACGGCGGTAACAAACGACGCACGACTTATTTATAGGCTTGGCACATGGCCGACTCCTCGCTCGAATCCCGTGCTCCGCTCGCGCCCCACGGCGCCCTGCCCGAGGGCGGGAAGGTGCGCCCGATGACACGCTGGGGCACCCCGGTCATGCACCGGCCCAAGAAGAAGGTCGAGGTCTTCGACGC
>JALZDD010000321.1 GCA_030862715.1 Actinomycetota bacterium
CGGGTAGCCTTCTGCGGGTGAGTCTCACCGTGCGCCCCATCACCGCTGCGGAGCATCTCGCCTTCATCGAGAAGCAACCCAGCGTGAGCTTCCTCCAGACCCCCTCGTGGGCCCGGGTCAAGACCGAGTGGCGCTCGGAGTCGGTCGGGTGGTTCGACAGCCTGCAGGGCGGAGCCCTCGTCGGCGCCGCGCTGGTGCTGCACCGGCCGGTCCCGAAGCTGGAGCGGTTCACCCTCGCCTACCTGCCGGAAGGCCCGAGCATCGACTGGTCGGGCGACCTCGCTCCGTGGCTGGAGCCGCTGGCGACGTACCTGAAGAAGAACCACGCCTTCGGCATCCGGATCGGCCCGCCGGTCACGACGGCTACCTGGAGCGCGGCGCAGGTCAAGGACGGCATCGCCGACGACACCGTCCAGCGGCTCAACCAGCTCACCCCGACCCATCGCGACGCCACCGGCGCGCGCGTGGTCTCGCAGCTCAGGGCGGCGGGCTGGCGGCTGCAGAGCCCCGAGGACGGCTTCGGCGCAGGGCAGCCGCAATACAACTTCGTCATCCCGCTGGCCCACGAGGACGGCACCCCGAAGACCGAGGACGAGGTCCTCAAGGGGATGAACCAGCTCTGGCGCCGCAACATCAAGAAGGCCGCCAAGATGGGCGTCGAAGTGACCGTCGCCTCCCCCGTCGACCCGGCGGACGGCGACTTCGAGGGTGACCTGAGCGCCTTCCACGATCTCTACGTCCACACCGCCCAGCGCGACCACTTCACCCCGCGCCAGCGAAGCTACTTCAGCACCATGTTCTGGGCGATGTCGACCGAGGACCCGGAGCGGATCAAGCTCTTCCTGGCGCGGCACGAGGGCGATCTGGTCGCCGCCACGATCATGGTCCGTGTCGGGCAGTACGCCTGGTACTCCTACGGCGCCTCCTCGACCGAGAAGCGAGACGTACGTGGCTCCAACGCCCTCCAGTGGGCGATGATCCAGGACGCCATGGCCGCGGGCGCGACCACCTACGACCTGCGCGGCATCACTCCGACGCTCTCCACCGATGACTCCCACGTGGGGCTGATCCAGTTCAAGGTCGGCACCGGTGGCCAGGCGGTGGAGTACGCCGGGGAGTGGGACCTGCCGCTGAACAAGCCGATCTACACGGCCTTCGATGTCTACATGAAGAGGCGCTGATCTCCGTATGCCGCTGAAACTGACCGTTGACGCCGATCGCTGGCGCAAGCACGTCCAGACCTTCGCCGAGGCCACCCCGGGCCTGGTCCCGGTGGCGAAGGGCAACGGCTACGGCCTCACCCTGCGCAAGCTCGCCCACCAGACCGAGTGGCTCAACAGCCTCGGCACCGGCGTCGACACGCTCGCGGTGGGCACCTACAACGAGGTCTGGGAGGTGGCGACCCGGTTCAGCGGATCGATCTACGTCCTCACCCCGTGGCGGCCCTACTCGCCAGAGATCAACCCGGAGATCGCCGACCGGATCATCCACACGATCAGCCGTCCCGAGGACCTGCCGCTGCTCCTGGAGCGCCAGCCCGGCGCGCGGGTCATCCTCGAGCTGGTCACCTCGATGCGCCGCCACGGGATGACGCCGAGCGACCTGTGGCCGACCGCCGCCGCCGCGCGCGACCACGCCCACTTCGAGGGCATCACCATGCACTTCGGCCTCGACGGCGGTTCGCTCGCCGAGGTACGCGCCCAGATGGACGCCGTCGTCGGCGCCGAGGCGAAGACGGTGTGGGTCTCCCACCTGAGCGCCAACGAGCTGGCCCAGCTGCGTGCGGCCTACGGCGACATCACCTTCCGGCCTCGCGTCGGCACTGCGCTCTGGCTCGGTGACCGCGGCGCGCTCACCGTGACCGCCACCGTCGAGGACGTACACCCGCTCGAGCGGGGATACTCCTACGGCTACCGCGGCCGCACCGCGATGCGCGCCGGTCACCTGGTGGTCGCCTCCGGTGGCACCGCCCACGGGATCGGGCTCGAGGCGCCGCTGGGCGACACCCACCTGCGCTCCCGTGCCCTCGCGGTCGCCCGCGGTGGGCTCGACGCCATGGGGCAGTCGCGGTCGCCGTACACACTCGACGGCAAGGCGCTGTGGTTCTCAGAGCCGCCCCACATGCAGGAGTCGATGCTCACGCTTCCCTCGGGCGCGCGCGTGCCCGAGGTCGGCGAGGAGCTCGAGGTGCGGGTGCGCTACACCGCGACCTCGTTCGACGAGATCATCCTGGAGTCCTGAGCCTCGGCCTCCACGGTCGCCTCGGTCCACCGGACCGGGTCGCGCCACGGCTCGTAGATCTCCCGGACCACGACGACGATCAGATAGATCTCGGCGGCGACCCGGGCGATGATCGCGAACCAGTACACCGGCTGGTCACCGCCGCTGCCGGCCAGCAGGTCCGCGAGATACCACCAGACCGCGACGAAGTAGAAGAGCTCACCGGCCTGCCAGATCAGCTGGTCACGCCAGCGCGGCACGGCGAGGACGGCCAACGGCAGCAGCCACAGGACGTACTGCGGTGAGTACACCTTGTTGACCATCAGGAACCCGGCGACGATCAGGAAGCCGAGCTGCGCCAGCCGCGGTGTCTCACGGGCCGTCAGACCGATGATGAGTACGCCGCTGCACCAGGCGATGAAGAAGGCCCAGGAGACGAGGTTGACCGTCTGTGCCGAGATCGCCGCGTCGCTGGCCTGCTGGAACACGAGCCACAGCGAGCCGAGGTCGGGGCCGCGCTCGGAGTTGAAGCTCCAGAAGACCTTCCACTCCTCCAGGCCGGTGGCCATCGCAGGCAGGTTGGCGAGCACCCAGGCGAGCACCGTCGCCAGGGCGGCGATCGCCAGGTCGTAGTAGCGGCGGCGCCGGATGCAGATCACGACCAGGCCCCCGAGCAGGAAGAGCGGGTAGAGCTTGGTCGCGCAGCCGAGCCCGATGAGGATGCCCGTCAGCAGCGGCCGATCGCGCGACCACGCCCACAGCGCGCCGGCCACGAAGACGACCGCCAGCATGTCCCAGTTGATGATCCCGGTCGCCGCCAGCACCGGGGCGAGCGCGAACGCGGCCGCGTCCCAGGGCCGTCGGCGGTGCGTACGCGCCAGGAACCAGGCAGAGAGCAGCGCCGCGACCGCGAAGCCGATCACGTTGACGATGATGAAGACCCGGATCTCGTGGTGCATGCCGGGCAGACCCCAGAAGCTCGAGGTCTCGACGAGATGGCGCTCGTCCTCGTCGGGGGTGTCGGTCAGCCAGTCGGTGACGTGGGACGTCGCCCAGGCGTAGTAGGAGATCCCGACCGGATACTCCATCACCTGCTGGTAGCGCGCCCGGACCTCGGGATCGGAGGAGTAGGGCCACTCGTGCTCGGCCAAGCCCCGGTCGACGTAGAGATAGGGCAGGTCGGAGTAGCAGAAGTGGGTGTATCTGGTGTCGCCGTTGGTCCAGGTGGCGTTGTAGCAGGTCTGCTTGGAGACCATCCCGATCGCGAAGGTGAGCGCGGTCAGGAGCAGCACCAGGCCGACCGCGCTGAACCAGCGCCGTCGGCCGTGTGCGAGCCCGCCAAGAGGACCGCCGATGGCGGTGGAAGCGGTCCTGACGACCGGATCCTCCGCCGCCGGGGCGGTCACTGGACCATC
>JALZDD010000325.1 GCA_030862715.1 Actinomycetota bacterium
AGCCCGGCGTTCAGGGTGACGAGCTCGGGCTGGGTCTTCGGGATGCCGAGGATGTCGACGGCCTCGTCCGGGCGTGTGGCGCAGAGCTCGACGAGCGCGTCCATGACCTTGGCGCGGGCCGGGTTGAGCACCGGGAGGCGGAGGTCGTCGAGCGCCAGCGGGTTGCCGCGTACGGCCGCGGTCTTGCCCTCCGAGGGCGGCAGCAGGATCAGCACGGGACTATCGTGCCGCCCGGGAGCAGGATGACCGAATCGAGGATTGGGTATCTTTCAAAGCGCCTGTGACCTGGGAGAACGCGCGAGCTTACGTTCCAGTCATGATCGTTCTGGCCGCCGAGTCCACCGCCGGGCCCAACCTCGGCGGCTTCGTCGTTGTGGTCATCATCGTCGGGGTGTTCTGGCTGATCCACGACTTCTCGAAGAAGGCCCGGGCGCGCTCGGAGCACCTCCGGGCGAGGCGTTCGCTGACCTCCTCCCAGCGCCGGGCGGTGGCCAGGATCGACAGGTCGGCGAAGGCGAACCACAGGTCGACGAAGGGCCTGTGGGGCCAGTTCGACGCCTTCAAGGGCAACCCGAAAGCGTTCGGGAAGGAAGCCGCCGCGCTGCACAAGACGTACAAGGCCTCGAAGAAGAAGTAGCCACTACAGTTCTGGCCATGGGCTCCGCACGCATCATCCGGGTGGCCAGGGCCGACAGCGGTGTCGCCGCCACCACGCTCCGAGACGGGATCGCCGCGCTACAGGCCGAGCTGGGGGTGACCGCGGAGTTCCCGCCGGAGGTGGAGCAGGCTGCGGCCGCCGCCGCGGCCAACCCCAGGCTCCCGGAGCTGGACCGCACCGACCTGCCGTTCGTCACGATCGACCCCGAGACGTCGATGGACCTCGACCAGGCGCTCCACCTGGAGCGCGACGGCGACGGCTACGTCGTGCACTACGCGATCGCTGACGTGGCCGCCTTCGTGACGCCCGGCGACCCGGTCGACCTGGAGGCCAACAAACGCGGCGAGACGCTCTACGCCGCTGATGCGAAGATCCCGCTCCACCCCAAGGTGCTCTCCGAGGACGCCGCCTCGCTGCTCCCGGACCAGGTACGTCCCGCCCTGCTGTGGACCCACAAGCTCGACGCGACCGGCGAGGGGACCGACACCGTCGTCGAGCGCGCGCTGGTCAGGTCACGGGCCAAGCTCTCCTACGACGGCGTGCAGAAGATGTTCGACGGTGACGGGTTCGGCGACACCGACTACGCGGAATCGCTCCAGTTGCTGAAGGAGATCGGCGAGAAGCGGATCGCTCTCGAGGCGGCCCGCGGCGGGGTCAACCTGCCGTTGCGCGACCAGGAGATCTCGGTCGTGGGTGACCAGTGGTCGCTGGAATACCGCGACCTGCTGCCCGTCGAGAACTGGAACGCCCAGATCTCGCTGCTCACCGGCTTCGCGGCGGCGGACCTGATGGTGTACGCCCGGGTCGGGCTCCTCAGGACCCTCCCCGAACCCGACCCCCGAGACGTCCAGCGGCTGCACCGCACCGCCCGTGCGCTCGGGCTGGACTGGCCCGCGGAGATGCTCTACCCCGACTTCATCCGCTCGCTCGACGGCAAGAACGGCAAGCACGCCGCGATGGCGATCGCATGCACCCGGCTGCTGCGCGGGAGCGGGTACGCCTCGTTCGACGGCGAGCTCCCCGAGCTGACCGAGCACTCGGCGCTGGCGAACGAGTACATGCACGTGACGGCGCCGCTGCGCCGGCTGATCGACCGCTATGCCGGCGAGGTCTGCCTGGCGCTCTGCGCCGACCAGCCGGTCCCCGACTGGGTCACCAGCGCGTTCAAGACCCTCCCGGTGACGATGCGCGCCTCCTCGCGCACAAGCGGTGCCTACGAGCGCGGGGTCGTGGACCTGGTCGAGGCCGGGTTGCTGTCCCTGCGGGTCGGGGAGACCTTCGCCGCGGTCGTCGTCGAGGTCGACGACGAGGACAAGCAGAAGGGCTCGATCACCGTCGAGGAGCCGGCCATCGAGGCCCGGGTCACCGGCGCGACGGCCCTCCCACTCGGCGAGGAGGTCGAGGTGCGGCTGGAGACGGCCGACGTCGTCGCCCGGAAGGTCGGCTTCACTCTCGCCTGACCTTCCGGACGTACGTCGGTCAGGAGATCAGCTCGTCGAGGCGGTTGTAGACCTCGGCGGAGCCCTCGATCACCCGGCTGTGCTCGCCCTCGATCGAGACGGGTACGTCGCCCTGGACGGTGATGCGCCGAACCTCGCGCGGCAGCTCGTCGAAGTCGGCGACGGCGTAGTGCTGGGTGGCACGGTTGTCCCAGATCGCGACGTCGCCCTGCTGCCAGTGCCAGCGGACGGTGTTCTCGAGGGCGGTGACCCGGTCTTGGAGCAGGTTGAAGAGGATCGCGCTCTCCTTCTGGTTCAGGCCGGTGAAGTGCTTGACGAAGTGGCCCAGGACGAGCGCGCGCTCGCCGGTCTCGGGGTGGATGCGGACCGCCGGGTGCTCGGTCCGGTAGATCGTCGAGACGAACTCCTCGCGCTTGCGCGCGGCCACGTCGTCGGTGGACGCAGGCGTGTCGGGGCGTACGTAGTCGTAGTCGTTGGAATGGACCGCCCACAGGTTGTCGACCAGCGCCTTGAGCTGGGGGTGGAGCCGCTCGTAGGCGGTGACGGTGTTGGCCCAGACGGTGTTGCCGCCGTACTCGGGGATCTCCGCACCGCGCAGGATCGAGAACGCCGGCGGCCGGTCGACGAAGGTGACGTCGGTGTGCCAGGAGTTGGCGGCCATGCCGCGGTTGGCCTTGAGGGTCAGGACGCGGGCGCTGCCGGTGTT